>NZ_JBFBBD010000105.1:0-22893 GCF_040689515.1 Streptomyces sp. NPDC051173 | reverse complement strand
TCGTGGGAGGTGCTGGAGCGGGCGGGTATCGATCCGACGTCGTTGAAGGGCACGTTGACCGGTACGTACGTGGGTGTGATGTACCACGACTACGCCAAGGCGTTCCCCGAGGCCGACGCCCAACTGGAGGGCTACGCCTACCTGGCGAGCTCGGGGAGTGTGGTCTCCGGCCGGGTGGCGTACACGCTGGGTCTGGAGGGTCCGGCGGTGACGGTCGACACGGCGTGCTCGTCGTCGCTGGTCTCCATCCACTTGGCCGCGCAGGCGCTGCGGCAGGGCGAGTGCGACCTGGCCCTCGCGGGCGGTGTGACCGTCATGGCCGATCCCGACGTGTTCGCGGGCTTCTCACGCCAGCGCGGCCTGTCACCTGACGGCCGCTGCAAGCCCTACGCGGCCGCGGCCGACGGTGTCGGCTTCTCCGAAGGCGTCGGCCTGATCTTGCTGGAGCGTTTGTCGGATGCTCGGCGTCATGGGCGTCGGGTGTTGGGGGTTGTGCGTGGTTCGGCGGTGAATCAGGACGGTGCGAGCAATGGGTTGACGGCGCCGAACGGTCCGTCGCAGGAGCGGGTGATCCGGCAGGCGTTGGCGAGTGGTGGGCTTGCGGTGTCGGATGTGGATGTTGTGGAGGGGCATGGTACGGGGACGACGCTGGGTGATCCGATCGAGGCGCAGGCGTTGCTGGCCACATATGGGCAAGGCCGGTCGGTGGGTCGGCCGTTGTGGTTGGGGTCGGTGAAGTCGAACATCGGTCATACGCAGGCTGCTGCGGGTGTGGCGGGTGTGATCAAGATGGTGATGGCGATGCGGTGTGGGGTGGTGCCGGCGAGTCTGCATGTGGATGAGCCGACGCCGCATGTGGAGTGGGGGTCGGGTGGGGTCCGGCTGGTGTCGGAGTCGGTGCCGTGGCCTGAGGTGGGTCGGCCGCGTCGGGCGGGTGTGTCGTCGTTCGGTGCGTCCGGGACCAATGCGCATCTGATCATCGAGCATGTTCCGGATCTGGTGGATGCTGGGCGGGAGTTGGAGTCTGACGGTGGTCCGGTGCCGTGGGTGCTGTCGGCTCGCAGCCCGCAGGCACTGCGCGAACAGGCACACCGCCTCAGGGAGGCTGTCACCGGTGGAACGGCTCCGGCCGAGGTCGGCTGGTCACTCCTGACGACGCGTGCGTCCCATGAGCATCGGGCTGTTGTGGCCGGCGCCGAGCGAGCGGAGCTGATCGCCGGGCTTGAGGCGTTGGCTGCGGGGGAGTCGCATCCGGCGTTGGTGGGTCCGGCTGTTGCGCGCGATGGTCGGACGGTGTGGTTGTTCAGTGGTCAGGGCAGTCAGCTGGTGGGGATGGGGGCTGGGTTGTATGAGCGGTTCCCGGTGTTCGCGAAGGCTTTTGATGAGGTGTGTGGGCTGCTGGAGGGGGAGTTCGGTGGTTCGCTGAAGGATGTTGTCTTCGGTGGTCCTGTGGAGCGGTTGGATCACACGATGTGGGCGCAGGGTGGGCTCTTCGCGCTTCAGGTCGGGCTGGCGCGGTTGTGGGAGTCGGTAGGGGTCCGTCCTGATGTGGTGATAGGGCACTCGGTCGGGGAGATCGCGGCTGCTCATGTGGCGGGTGTGTTTGATCTGGCGGATGCGTGCCGGGTGGTGGGGGCGCGTGCGCGGTTGATGGGTGCGTTGCCCGAGGGTGGGGCGATGTGTGCGGTGCAGGCCACGCCCGAAGAGCTCACTGGCGAGCTTGACGGCTCGGGGGTGAGTGTGGCTGCGGTGAACACCCCTGATTCCACGGTGATTTCCGGCCCTGCTGATGAGGTGGGACGGATCGCTGAGGGGTGGTCGGTCCGGGGTCGTAAGACGAAGGCGTTGTCGGTCAGTCACGCGTTCCATTCGGTGTTGATGGAGCCGATGCTCCAGGACTTCGCCGAGGCCATCAGCGGGGTGGAGTTCAAGACTCCGAGGATTCCACTGATCAGCAACGTGACGGGCCTGCCTGCGGGTGAGGAGATCGCGAGCCCGGATTACTGGGTGCGTCACGTCCGGCAGCCGGTCCTCTTCCGGCAGGCCATCGCTCACGTTGCCGACCAGGCGGGCTTGTTCATCGAGCTGGGCCCTGCCCCGGTATTGATCACCGCCGCCCAGCACACCCTCGATGAGGCGGAGGGGACCGAGCCGCTGTTGGTCTCTTCGCTGGCCGCTGAGCGGGCGGATGACCTGGCCTTTCTCCAGGCGATGGCTCGGCTTCATACGGCAGGTGTCGGGTTGGACTGGCGTGGCTGGTTCCTGGGTGAGCCTGCTGTGGTGGATCTGCCGACGTATGCGTTTCAGCGTGAGCGGTTCTGGCTGGCGGGCAGGTCTGGTCGTGGGGATGCGGTTGGTCTGGGGCTGGTGGCTGCGGGGCATCCGTTGTTGGGTGCGGCGGTGGAGTTCGCCGACCGGGGTGGCTGCCTGCTGACGGGTCGGCTGTCGCGTTCGGGTGTGCCTTGGCTGGCTGATCACGAAGTGGCCGGGACTGTCCTTCTCCCTGGTGCGGCGTTGGTGGAGTGGGTGTTGCGGGCCGGCGACGAGGTTGGCTGCGCCGTGCTTGAGGAGCTGATGTTGCAGGCTCCGGTGGTCGTGCCGACCGCGTCCGGGTTGCGGGTGCAGGTCGTAGTGGACGCGGCTGGCGACGATGACAGCCGCCGTGAAGTCCGGGTATACACCCGCCCCGACGACGGCGACGGCGTATGGGTCTGCCACGCGACCGGCATCCTCACCCCCGAACCCACCCGGTCCGCCGACGAGATGAGTGGCCCTTGGCCTCCCGTCGAAGCCGAGCCGGTGGACGTCGAGACCTTCTACGCGGAGGCCGCCCGAGCCGGTTACGCGTACGGACCCGCTTTCCAGGGGCTGCGGTCGGTGTGGCGGGACGGTGAGGATCTGCTGGCCGAGGTCGCTCTGCCCGAGGCCGCCGGTTCGTACGACGGTTACGGCATCCACCCCGCCCTCCTCGACGCCGCACTCCACCCCCTGCTGGCCGTCCGGTTCCAGGACGGCGGGGACGGTCAGGTGTACGTCCCCTACGCGTGGCACGGCGTATCGCTGTGGGCGGTGGGTGCCACGACCGTCCGCGTACGCCTCAGCCCGGTCGGGGACAGCATCGAGCAAGGGGTGCGGGTGACGGTTGTCGACACGACCGGTGGTCCCGTGCTGAGCGTCGACGCCATGCGGACGCGGCCCGTGAAACCAGGCAGTCTCGCGGACCCGCAACAACGCGACGTGCGCGGCTTGTTCACGGTCGACTGGATGCCGGTTCCGGTGCCTGAGCAGGAAGCACCAGGTCGCGCCCCCTGGGTCACGCTCGCGGACGGCGTCGCTCTGGCAGATGTGGTGCGGGCGCAGGACGACGCGCCCTGGGCGGTGGTCGCTCCCGTCGAGGCCGGCGACGGCCTTGCTACGGCGGAGGGGGCGCTGTTCCTGGTCCAGGAGTTCCTGGCGGCGCCCGAGCTGGCCGATTCCCGGCTGCTGTTGGTGACGCGCGGTGCCGTCGCCACCGACGACGACGGTGATGTCGACCCGGCCGCTGCCTCCGTCTGGGGCCTGGTCCGCAGTGCCCAGTCCGAGAACCCGGGCCGCTTCGCCCTGATGGACACGGACGGCGGTGACCTCCCGCAGGCCGCCCTGCGTCACGTCATCCAAGAGCAGGATGAATCCCAGCTCGCCCTGCGCGAGGGCCGGATACACGTCCCGCGCCTGACCCAGGCCCGCCGGTCGGCCGAGCTGGTCGCGCCGCTCGGCGAACCGGCCTGGCGCCTCCAGATGGTCACGGGCGGTTCGCTGGAGGATCTGACGGCGGCTCCCTGCCCGGAGGTTCTCCAGCCCCTGGAGACCGGTCAGGTCCGGGTGTCGATGAGCGCCGCGGGCATCAACTTCCGCGATGTGCTCGTGGCGTTGGGCATGGTCCCCGCGTACGGAGCCATGGGCGGTGAAGGCGCGGGAATCGTCACGGAGGTCGGGCCCGACGTCACGCACCTTTCGGTCGGCGACCAGGTCATGGGCGTGTTCGAGGGCGCTTTCGGCCCCGTCGCGGTCGCCGATGCCCGCATGGTCGCGCCGGTCCCGCGGGGCTGGGGCATGCGGGAGGCCGCGGGTGTGCCGGTGGCTTTCCTGACGGCTTGGTACGGGCTGGTGGAGTTGGCTCGTGTGAAGCCGGGTGAGTCGGTGCTGGTTCACGCGGCGACGGGTGGTGTGGGGATGGCGGCGGTGCGGATCGCTCGTCATCTCGGTGCGGAGGTGTTCGCGACGGCGAGTCCTGCGAAGCACGGCGTGCTGGAGGAGATGGGCATCGATGCCGCTCATCGTTCGTCCTCCCGCGACCTGGGCTTCGAGGAGAGGATCCGGCAGGCCACGCACGGGCGTGGTGTGGATGTCGTGCTGAACAGCCTGACGGGTGAGTTCATCGAGGCTTCCCTGCGTCTGCTGGGTGACGGTGGGCGCTTCCTGGAGATGGGCAAGACCGATATCCGCGACCCCGGCGAGGTGGCCGACCAGCACCCCGGAGTGACGTACCACGTCTATGACCTCGTCACCGACGCCGGACCCGGCCGGATCGCGCGAATGCTGGAACGCCTCGCCGAGTTGTTCACCTCAGACCGGCTTAAGCCGCTGCCGGTACGTTCCTGGCCGCTGGACAAGGCGCGGGAGGCGTTCCGGTTCATGAGTCAGGCCAAGCACACCGGCAAGCTGGTGCTGGAGATACCGCCTGCCCTCGACCCCGAGGGCACGGTGGTGATCACCGGCGGCACCGGCGTGCTGGGGCGGCTGGTCGCCGAGCACCTCGTACGCAAGTGGGGGGTGCGGCACCTGCTGTTGGCGGGGCGTCGTGGGCCGGCTGCTCCGGGTGCTGGTGAGCTGGTGGATCGGTTGGGTGAGTTGGGTGCCGAGGTGTCGGTCGTGGCGGCTGATGTGAGTGATCCGGAGGCGGTGGCGGAGCTCGTCGGCAAGACGGATCCGGCGCATCCGCTGACCGGTGTGGTTCATGCGGCGGGTGTTCTGGACGACGCTGTGGTGACGGCTCAGACCCGGGAGGGTCTGGCGCGTGTGTGGTCGGCGAAGGCTGCCGCCGCGGTGAATCTGCATGAGGCGACGCGGCATCTGCGTCTGGGTCTGTTTGTCGTGTTCTCTTCGGCGGCGGCGACGCTGGGCAGTCCTGGTCAGGCGAACTATGCGGCGGCGAACGCGTATTGCGACGCATTGATGCGGCACCGTCGCTCGGCCGGTCTGAGTGGTCTGTCGGTCGGCTGGGGTCTGTGGCAGACCGACGCGTCCAGTGGTGGCATGACCGGTGGGCTCAGCGACACCGACGTCGCTCGTATGGCCCGCGTCGGCGTCAAGGCGATGAGCAGCGAACACGGCCTGGCCCTCCTCGACGCGGCACACCACCACAGCCACCCCCACCTGGTGGGGCTCGACCTCGACCTGCGGACCCTGGCCACGCACCCCGTGGACACCAGGCCCACCCTCCTGCGCGGCCTCGCCATCCCCGCTCCGGGCGGGGCGGGCCGGCCGACCGCGACGGCGGGCGCGCGGCCCGCCGACCTGGCGAGCCGGCTGGCCACCCTGCCGCAGGCCGAACGGCACCACACGCTGATCGGCCTCATCCGGGAGCAGGCCGCCACCGTCCTCGGACACCACACCGAAAGCCTCACCACGGGCAGCACCTTCAAGGAACTCGGATTTGACTCCCTCACCGCGGTCGAACTGCGCAACAGGCTCTCCGCAGCCACCGGCCTGCGCCTGCCCGCCGGGCTGGTCTTCGACTACCCGGACGCCGACACGCTGGCGGAACACCTCGGCGGACAGCTCGCTCCCGACGGCGGAACGCCCACCGGGCAGGAGGCCACCGACTCCGTCCTCCGCGACATGGCGAAGCTCGAGAACACCCTGTCCTCCGCGCTCGTCGGACACCTCGACGCCGACGCGGTCACGGCCCGCCTGGAATCCCTCCTGGCGAAGTGGAGGGCGTCCGGCGCCATGCCCGACTCCGGCAGCGCCAAGGAACAGCTCCAGGTCGCCACGACCGACCAGGTGCTCGACTTCATCGACAAAGAGCTGGGTCTGTGAACCGACCGTGCACGGCGCGACAACCACGCTGAAGGCTGGGTGAACTCTCATGGCGAGTGAAGAGCAACTGGTCGACTACCTCAAGCGGGTCGCCGCCGAACTGCACGACACGCGGCAGCGGCTGCGCGAGGTGGAGGAGCGCGCCCAGGAGCCGGTGGCCGTCGTCAGCATGGCCTGCCGGTTCCCCGGTGGCGTCGAGTCGCCCGAGGGCCTGTGGGAGCTGGTCGCCCGGGGCGGCGACGCCATCGAGGGCTTCCCCGCCGACCGCGGCTGGGACCTGGCGGGCCTCTACCACCCGGATCCCGACCACCCGGGGACCTGCTACGTACGCGAGGGCGGATTCCTCGGCGGCGCCGACCGATTCGACTCCGGGTTCTTCGGCTTCAGCCCACGCGAAGCCCTCGCCAGCAGCCCGCAGTTGCGCCTGCTCCTGGAGGCGTCCTGGGAGGTGCTCGAACGGGCGGGCATCGACCCCACCACGCTGAAGGGCAGCCCCACGGGTGTCTACGTGGGTGCCGCGACCACCGGCAACCTCACCCAGGGCGACCCGGCGGGCAAGGCCACCGAGGGGTACGCGGGCAGCGCGCCCAGCGTCCTCTCGGGCCGTGTCTCCTTCACCCTCGGCCTCGAAGGCCCGGCGGTGACCATCGAGACCGCGTGCTCCTCGTCGCTGGTGGCCATGCACCTGGCGGCACAGGCGCTGCGGCAGGGCGAGTGCGACCTGGCGCTCGCCGGCGGTGTGACGGTGATGTCCACGCCCGAGGTGTTCACCGGCTTCTCCCGCCAGCGCGGCCTGGCCCCCAACGGCCGCTGCAAGCCCTTCGCCGCGGCCGCCGACGGCACGGGCTGGGGCGAGGGCGCGGGCCTGATCCTGCTGGAGCGCCTCTCGGACGCGCGCCGCAACGGCCACAAGGTCCTCGCCCTCCTGCGGGGTTCGGCCGTCAACCAGGACGGGGCCAGCAACGGCTTCACCGCCCCCAACGGCCCCTCGCAGCGCCGCGTCATACGGCAGGCGCTGGCCGGCGCCAACCTCTCCACGTCCGAGATCGACGTGGTGGAGGCGCACGGCACCGGCACCAAGCTGGGCGACCCCATCGAGGCCGAGGCCCTCATCGCCACGTACGGCAAGGAGCGCGAGGACGACCGGCCGCTGTGGCTCGGCTCGGTGAAGTCCAACATCGGCCACACGCAGGCGGCCGCCGGTGTCGCCGGTGTGATCAAGATGGTGATGGCGCTCCAGCGCGAACTGCTGCCCGCCACCCTGCACGTGGACGAGCCGACCCCGCACGTGCAGTGGGAAGGCGGCGGCGTACGGCTGCTCACCGAGCCGGTTCCGTGGTCGCGGAGCGAGCGGGTGCGCAGGGCCGGGGTGTCCTCGTTCGGCATCTCGGGGACGAACGCGCACGTGATCCTGGAGGAGGCGCCGGAGGCGACCTCCACCGAGGAGACGCCGGAGCCCGTGCCGGGAGCGGTGGTGCCATGGGTCGTGTCCGGGCGCACCGGGGACGCACTGCGTGAACAGGCCCGCCGATTGGGCGCGTTCGCCTCGGAGGGCTCTTCCTTGCTGGACGTGGGCTGGTCGCTCGCGACCTCGCGCTCGGCCTTCGAGCACCGGGCCGTGGTGGTGGGGCAGGATGCCGGTCAGGCGATCGCGGGCCTTGAGGCGTTGGCTGCGGGTGAGGTTTCGCCGGACGTGGTGTCCGGGGTGGCCGGCGACGTGGGTCCAGGTCCGGTGTTGGTGTTTCCGGGGCAGGGGTCGCAGTGGGTGGGGATGGGTGCCCGACTCCTCGATGAGTCAAAGGTGTTCGCTGATCGTATTGCCGAGTGTGAGCGGGCGCTTTCTCCGTATGTCGACTGGTCGCTCACCGGCGTCTTGCGTGGTGATGGTGGTGAGTTGTCGCGGGTGGAGGTGGTGCAGCCGGTTCTGTGGGCGGTGATGGTTTCGCTGGCTGCGGTGTGGGCCGAGTACGGGGTCAGGCCGGCTGCTGTGATCGGTCATTCCCAGGGTGAGATGGCTGCGGCGTGTGTGGCTGGTGCGTTGTCGTTGGAGGATGCGGCGCGGATTGTCGCCGTGCGTAGTGATGCTCTGCGGCAGTTGGCCGGGCGTGGTGCGATGGCTTCGCTCGGGGTGGGCCGGGAGCTGGCTGTCGAGCTTATCGACGGGCACGTCGGGGTGGGTGTTGCTGCGGTGAACGGCCCTTCCTCCACGGTGATTTCGGGTCCGCCGGAGCAGGTGGCGGCCGTGGTCGCGGAGGCTGAGTCGCGCGACCATCGGGCGCGCCTGATCGACGTGGACTACGCCTCGCATGGTCCGCAGGTCGATGAGATCGCGGATCTGCTGGCCGAGCGTTTGAGCGGTATCGAACCGCAGGTAACTGATGTGGCGTTCTACTCCACGGTCACCGCCGAACGGATCGACACCAGCACCCTGACCACTGGCTACTGGGTCACGAATCTCCGGCAGCCGGTTCGTTTCGCGGACACGGTCGATGCGCTGCTCGCGGATGGCTATCGCGTCTTCATCGAGGCGAGCCCTCACCCGGTTCTGAACCTGGGCTTGGAGGAGACCATCGAGCAGGCGGATATCTCCGCCACGGTGGTGCCCACCTTGCGTCGCGATCACGGGGACACGCTTCAGTTGACGCGTTCTGCCGCGCTCGCGTTCGTGGCGGGTGCGGATGTGGACTGGCGGCGTCGGTTCCCGGCCGACCCCGCTCCCCGGACCGTCGACCTGCCCACGTACGCCTTCCAGCACCAGCGCTACTGGCTGGAGGTGGACGGTGTCGGCGACGTCCGTGCGGCAGGGCTGCGGCGCTTGGAGCACACGTTGCTGCCCGCGGCGCTCGGTCTGGCGGACGGCGCGCTCGTACTGACCGGCCGTCTCGCGGCGTCCGGTGCCGGTGGTTGGCTCGTCGACCACGCCGTGGCGGGCACCACCCTGGTGCCCGGCGCGGCCCTGGTGGAGTGGGTGTTGCGGGCCGCCGACGAGGCGGGCTGCCCCACCCTGGAGGAGCTGACGCTCCAGGCACCGCTCGCGCTGCCCGACTCCGGCGGGCTCCAGGTCCAGGTCGTCGTGGGCCCGGCCGACGAGCGGGGCGGGCGGCGGGAAGTACGGATCTTCTCCCGGCCCGACTCCGAGGACGCACCGGACCAGGACGAGGCGTGGGTGTGCCACGCCGACGGTGTGCTGAGCCCCGAGCCCGCGTCCGCCGCGGCCGACGAATCGGGCGGGGCGTGGCCTCCGGCCGGTGCGGAGCAGGTGGAGATCGGCGATCTCTACGAGCGGGCCTCGGCCGCCGGCTACCACTACGGCCCGGCGTTCCAGGGCCTGCGCACGGTGTGGCGGCACGGCGAGGACCTGCTGGCCGAGGTCGTCCTGCCCGACGCCGCAGGTGCTCACGACGGCTTCGGTATTCACCCCGTCCTGCTGGACGCGGCCCTGCACCCGGCGTTGCTGCTCGACGAGGACACCGAGGCGGGCGTCAGGCTGCCGTTCGCGTGGAACGGGGTGTCCCTGTGGGCCACCGGAGCCACCGACGCGCGGGTGCGGCTGTCTCCGCACCGAGGGGCAGGGGCCGGGCCGGGCCTGCGGGTGACGGTGACCGATGCCACCGGAGCGCCGGTGCTGAGTGTCGCCTCGCTGGCGGTGCGCCGGGCCGACCCCGAGCAGCTGCGCGCGGCAGGGAAGGCGGGCGCCAACGGACTGTTCACCGTGGAGTGGACCGCCGTGCCCTCGACGGATGTGCCCTCAGCAGACGCGTCTTCGGTGGACGTGTCTTCGGCGGGCGTGGAGCGGGCGGCCGAGCGCGGCTGGGCGGTGCTCGGCCAGGACGCACCGGTCTGGGTGGGAACGGACGTTCCGTGCCACGAGGATCTGGTAGCTCTGCTGACGGCGCTGGAGGACGGGGCACCGGCCCCTGGGACGGTGCTCGTCGAGTCCCCCGCGGCACCCGACACCTCGACCTCCGCCGTGGAAGCACACGGCCGCGCCGCCACCGAGCGCGTACTGCGTCTCGTACAGGACTGGCTGGCCGATCCGCGTCTGATCGACACCCGCCTCGTCCTCCTCACCCACCGCGCGGTGGCCGTCCCGGCAGCCGACGAGCCGGGGGACGTGGACGCATCGGCCGCCGCTCTCTGGGGACTCGTCCGCAGCGCCCAGTCCGAGCACCCGGACCGCTTCGTCCTGCTCGATGTCGCGGACGACGACGGCATCGACCGTGCGGCCGTGGCACGGGCCCTCGCTTCCGGCGAGCCGCAACTGGCCATCCGTACGGGCCGCGTCCTCGTCCCCCGCCTCACGCGCGCCACCGCGACCGACGCCGGCGCGGACCGCGCCGGCATCGACCCCGACGGCACCGTCCTGATCGCGGGCGGGACCGGCATGATCGGCGGCCTGGTGGCCGAACACCTCGTCCGCGCCTGGTCGGTGCGGCACCTGCTGCTCGCCGGCAGGCAGGGCCCCGACGCGCCCGGCGCCGGCGACCTCGCCGACCGGCTCACCGCCCTCGGCGCCCATGTGCGGATCGTCGCTGCCGACCTCACCGATCAGCGGGCCGCCGAGGAACTGGTCGCCGCCGTCGACCCGGCGCACCCCCTGACCGGAGTGATCCACGCCGCGGGCGTCCTGGACGACGCCGTGGTCACCGCGCAGACCCCTGATCAACTGACCAGGGTCTGGGCCGCCAAGGCGACCGTCGCCGCCAATCTGGACATCGCCACCCGGCAGCTGAGCCCGGCCCTGTTCGTCATGTTCTCCTCGGCCGCCGGTGTCCTCGGCAACGCGGGCCAGGCCGGATACGCGGCCGCCAACGCCTTCGTCGACGCCCTCGTGACCCGCCGCAACGGCACGCGCGGGACCGGGGCCGGCCTGTCGATCGCCTGGGGTCTGTGGGCGCGCGACAGCGCCATGACCCGGCACCTGGACGAGGCCGACCTGGCGCGGCTGCGCGCGGGCGGCATGAAGCCCCTCTCGGACGAGCAGGGCCTGACCCTCCTGGACGCGGCGCGCGACGTGGACAGCCCCTTGGTCGTCGCCGCCGGGATCGACGTACGCGGCCTGGCACAGGACAGCGCCCCCGCGATGCTGCGGAAGCTCGCCGGGCGGCCGCGCCGCCGGGCGGCCGTCGGCTCCACCGGTGACCCGGCAGCGCTGGAGACCCGCCTCGCGGGCCTCGACGGGCCCGAACGCCTTGCCGCCGTCACCGACTTGGTGCGCGAGTGCGTCGCGGCGGTACTCGCCTACCCCACGCCGGCGGACGTCCGCACCGAAGCCAACTTCAAGGATCTGGGCTTCGACTCGCTGACTGCGGTGCAACTGCGCAACAGCCTGACGGCGGCCAGCGGCCTGCGCCTCCCCGCGACCCTGGTCTTCGACCATCCCACGCCCCGGGCGCTGGCCGCCTATCTGTGCACCCGCCTGGGCGGCACGCCGGCCGCGCCCGCCGTGCTCCCTGCCACCGTGGTGGCGGACGATCCGATCGCCATCGTCTCCATGGCCTGCAAATACCCGGGCGGCGTCACCTCGCCCGAGGACCTGTGGAAGCTGGTCGATTCGGGCGTGGACGCGGTCGGGGAGTTCCCCACGGACCGCGGCTGGGACCTCGACCGGCTCTTCCACCCGGACCCCGACCACCCCGGCACCAGCTACGCCGACGAAGGGGCCTTCCTGCACGACGCGGGTGATTTCGATGCCGCGTTCTTCGGTATCAGCCCGCGTGAGGCGTTGGCGATGGATCCGCAGCAGCGGTTGCTGCTGGAGGCGTCGTGGGAGGTGCTGGAGCGGGCGGGTATCGATCCGACGTCGTTGAAGGGCACGTTGACCGGTACGTACGTGGGTGTGATGTACCACGACTACGCGGCGGGCCTGGCCAGCGGCGAGGACCCCCAGCTTGAGGGCTATTCCATGCTCGCCGGCTCGGGGAGTGTGGTCTCCGGCCGGGTGGCGTACACGCTGGGTCTGGAGGGTCCGGCGGTGACGGTCGACACGGCGTGCTCGTCGTCGCTGGTGTCGATCCACTTGGCCGCGCAGGCGCTGCGGCAGGGCGAGTGCGACCTGGCCCTCGCGGGCGGCGTGACCGTCATGGCGACCCCCGAGGTCTTCACCGGCTTCTCCCGCCAGCGGGGTCTCGCCCCTGACGGCCGCTGCAAGCCGTTCGCCGCCGCGGCCGACGGCACGGGCTGGGGAGAGGGCGTCGGTGTCCTCCTGCTGGAGCGTTTGTCGGATGCTCGGCGTCATGGGCGTCGGGTGTTGGGGGTTGTGCGTGGTTCGGCGGTGAATCAGGACGGTGCGAGCAATGGGTTGACGGCGCCGAATGGTCCGTCGCAGGAGCGGGTGATCCGGCAGGCGTTGGCGAGTGGTGGGCTTGCGGTGTCGGATGTGGATGTTGTGGAGGGGCATGGTACGGGGACGACGCTGGGTGATCCGATCGAGGCGCAGGCGCTGCTGGCCACATATGGACAAGGCCGGTCGGTGGGCCGGCCGTTGTGGCTGGGGTCGGTGAAGTCGAACATCGGTCATACGCAGGCTGCTGCGGGTGTGGCGGGTGTGATCAAGATGGTGATGGCGATGCGGTGTGGGGTGGTGCCGGCGAGTCTGCATGTGGACGAGCCGACGCCGCATGTGGAGTGGGGGTCGGGTGGGGTCCGGCTGGTGTCGGAGTCGGTGCCGTGGCCTGAGGTGGGTAGGCCGCGTCGGGCGGGTGTGTCGTCGTTCGGTGCGTCGGGTACGAATGCGCATCTGATCATTGAGCATGTTCCCGATCTGGTGGAGTCCGGGAGGGAGTTGGTGCCGGTTGCCGGTCCGGTGCCGTGGGTGCTGTCGGCTCGCAGCCCGGAGGCACTACGCGAACAGGCACACCGCCTGAGCAGGGCCACGATGGCGGCTCCTGACGCCTCTGTTCGTGATGTGGCGTGGTCGTTGTTGCGTACGCGTTCGTTGTTCGAGCATCGGGCTGTTGTGGTGGGTGCGGAGCGGGTGGCCGCGCTTGAGGCGTTGGCTGCGGGGGAGCCGCATCCGGCTCTGGTCGGCCCGGCTGCCTCGCAGGCCGGTGCGGGCAAGTATGCGGTGTGGCTGTTCAGTGGTCAGGGCAGTCAGCTGGTGGGGATGGGGGCTGGGCTGTATGAGCGGTTCCCGGTGTTCGCGGCGGCCTTCGACGAGGTGTGCGAGCTGCTTGAAGAAGACTTCGGTGGTTCGCTGAAGGACGTTGTCTTCGGTGGTCCTGTGGAGCGGTTGGATCACACGATGTGGGCGCAAGGGGGGCTCTTCGCGCTTCAGGTGGGCTTGGCCCGGCTGTGGGAGTCGGTAGGGATCCGTCCTGATGTGGTCGTGGGCCATTCGGTCGGGGAGATCGCTGCCGCGTATGTGGCGGGTGTGTTTGATCTGGCGGATGCGTGCCGGGTGGTGGGTGCGCGTGCCCGGTTGATGGGTGCGTTGCCCGAGGGCGGGGCGATGTGCGCGGTGCAGGCCACGCCCGAGGAGCTCGCTGGCGAGCTTGACGGTTCCGGGGTGAGTGTGGCTGCCGTGAACACCCCTGATTCCACCGTGATTTCCGGCCCGACTGATGAGGTGGGCCGGATTGCGGCTGCGTGGTCGGGCCGGGGTCGTAAGACGAAGGCGCTCTCGGTCAGTCACGCGTTCCATTCGGCGTTGATGGAGCCGATACTCCAGGACTTCGCCGAGGCCATCAGCGGGGTTGAGTTCAAGACTCCGAGGATTCCACTGATCAGCAACGTGACGGGTCTGCCTGCGGGTGAGGAGATCGCGAGCCCGGACTACTGGGTGCGTCATGTACGGCAGCCCGTCCTCTTCCAGCAGGCCATCGCCCACCTCGCGGACCGGGCTGGGGTGTTCGTCGAGCTGGGCCCCGCCCCGGTATTGGCCACCGCCGCCCAGCACACCCTCGACGGCACGGAGGGCCCGGAACCGCTGCTGCTTTCTTCGCTCGCCGGCGGACGGCCCGAGGAGCAGGCGTTCTTGGAGGCGATGGCTCGGCTTCATATGGCTGGTGTCGGGTTGGACTGGCGTGGCTGGTTCGCGGGTGAGCCTGCTGTGGTGGATCTGCCGACGTATGCGTTTCAGCGTGAGCGGTTCTGGCTGGCGGGCAGGTCGGGTCGTGGGGATGCGGTTGGTCTGGGGCTGGTGGCTGCGGGGCATCCGTTGTTGGGTGCGGCGGTGGAGTTCGCCGACCGGGGCGGTTGCCTGCTGACGGGTCGGCTGTCGAGGTCGGGTGCTTCCTGGCTGGCTGATCACGAAGTGGCCGGGGCTGTTCTTCTCCCTGGTGCGGTGTTGGTGGAGTGGGTGTTGCGGGCCGGCGACGAGGTTGGCTGCGCCGTGCTTGAGGAGCTGATGTTGCAGGCTCCGGTGGTCGTGCCGACCGCGTCCGGGTTGCGGGTGCAGGTCGTGGTGGACACGGCGGCGGACGACGGCCGTCGTGAAGTCCGGGTATACACCCGCCCCGACGACGGCGACGGCGTATGGGTCTGCCACGCGACCGGCATCCTCACCCCCGAACCCACGCCCGCACCCGCTGGGTTGATGGGGGCCTGGCCCGCGTCCGGTGCGGTGCGGGTCGAGGTGGAGGGCTTCTACGAGCGTATGGCCGACGCGGGTTACGCGTACGGACCCGCTTTCCAGGGGCTGCGGTCGGTGTGGCGGGACGGTGAGGATCTGCTGGCCGAGGTCGCTCTGCCCGAGGCCGCCGGTTCGTACGACGGTTACGGCATCCACCCCGCCCTCCTCGACGCCGCGCTCCACCCGGCCCTCCTGCTCGACTGGGGCGGTGAGCCGCAGGACGACGGCAAGGTATGGCTGCCGTTCACCTGGAACCAGGTCGGCCTGTGGGCCGCGGGCGCCGACACCGTACGTGTGCGCGTGTCGCCCGGCGAGCACGACGCCACCGAACGCCGGCTCCGGCTCCTCGTGACGGATGCCGCCGGAACGCATGTACTGAGCGCGGGATCGGTGACGCTGCGCCCCGCAGACGTCGGGCAGTTGAAGTCCGTACGCGACGACGACGGCTTGTTCACCGTGGAATGGACACCGCTGCCGGTCCCGGCGCAGGACGCGCCGGGCAGCGGCGACGCCTGGGTCGGCATGGCCGACGTGCTGCGCTCCGGAGACGACGCCCCCTGGGCTGTGGTCGCTCCCGTCGAGGCCGGCGACGGCCTTGCTACGGCGGAGCGGGTGCTGTCCCTGGTCCAGGAGTTCCTGGCGGCGCCCGAGCTGGCCGATTCCCGGCTGCTGGTGGTGACGCGCGGTGCCGTCGCCACCGACGACGGTGATGTCGACCCGGCCGCCGCCTCCGTCTGGGGGCTGATGCGCAGCGCCCAGTCCGAACACCCGGGCCGCTTCGTGCTCGTGGACACGGACAGCGACGATCTCCCGCAGACCGCCCTGCGCCACGCCGCCGAGGCCTTGGGCGAGCCCCAACTCGCGCTGCGCGACGGGACGCTCCTGTTCCCGAGGCTGGTCCGCGCGAGTGGAGGTCCTGTCGTCGGAGCGCCTGCCGAGCAGGCGTGGCGGTTGGAGACCAGCGGCACCGGAACGCTGGAGAGCGTGGCCCCCGTGGTCTGCCCGGAGCTCGTCGAGCCCCTGGCTTCCGGCCAGGTGCGCCTGGAGGTCCAGGCTGCCGGCATCAACTTCCGTGACGTACTGGTCAGCCTCGGCATGGTGCCGGGACAGACCGGCCTGGGCGGCGAGGGCGCGGGCATCGTCACGGAGGTCGGGCCCGATGTCACGCACCTTTCGGTCGGTGACCAGGTCATGGGCGTACTCGGCGGCTCCTTCGGCCCGGTGGCCGTAGCGGACACCCGCATGGTCGCGCCGGTTCCGCGGGGCTGGAGTGTGCGGGAGGCGGCGGGTGTGCCGGTGGCTTTCCTGACTGCTTGGTACGGGTTGGTGGAGTTGGCTCGTGTGAAGCCGGGTGAGTCGGTGCTGGTCCATGCGGCGACGGGTGGTGTGGGGATGGCGGCGGTGCGGATCGCGCGTCATCTCGGTGCGGAGGTGTACGCCACCGCGAGCCCCTCCAAGCACGCTGTGCTGGAGGAGATGGGCATCGACGCGGCTCACCGGGCCTCGTCACGTGATGCCGGCTTCGAAGAGGTGATCCGGCAGGCGACCGGTGGTCGTGGCGTCGACGTCGTACTGAACAGCCTGACGGGCGAGTTCATCGAGGCGTCCTTGCGGTTGCTGGGTGACGGTGGCCGGTTCCTGGAGATGGGCAAGACCGATCTGCGTGATCCCGGCGAGGTGGCCGTCGATCATCCCGGGGTGACATATCAGGTCTATGACCTCGTCACCGACGCCGGTCCCGAGCGGATCAGGGAAATGTTCGCGGCGATGAGGGAGTTGTTCGCCTCCGGCGCGCTCGCTCCCCTGCCGGTGCGTTCCTGGCCGCTGGAGCGGGCGCGGGAGGCGTTCCGGTTCATGAGTCAGGCCAAGCACACCGGCAAGCTGGTGCTGGACATACCTCCCGTCCTCGACCGGGACGGCACCGTACTGATCACCGGCGGCACCGGAGCACTCGGCCAAGTCGTGGCCGAACACGCGGTGCGACAGTGGGGGGTGCGGCACCTGCTGTTGGCGGGCCGCCGTGGGCTGGAGGCTCCGGGTGCTGGTGAGCTGGTGGAGCGGCTGGGTGAGTTGGGTGCCGAGGTGTCGGTCGTTGCGGCTGATGTGAGTGATCCGGAGGCGGTGGCGGAGCTCGTCGGCAAGACGGATCCGGCGCATCCGTTGACCGGTGTGGTTCACGCGGCGGGTGTCCTGGACGACGCCGTGGTGACGGCCCAGACCCCGGAGGGTCTGGCGCGTGTCTGGTCCGCGAAGGCCGCCGCCGCGGTGAATCTGCATGAGGCGACGCGGCATCTGCGTCTGGGTCTGTTCGTCGTGTTCTCTTCGGCGGCGGCGACGCTGGGGAGTCCTGGTCAGGCGAATTACGCGGCGGCGAACGCGTATTGCGATGCGCTGATGCGGCATCGCCGTGTGTCGGGTCTGAGTGGTCTGTCGGTCGGCTGGGGTCTGTGGCAGACCGACGCGTCCAGTGGTGGCATGACCGGTGGACTCAGCGACACCGACGTGGCCCGCATGGCCCGCGTCGGCGTCAAGGCGATGAGCACCGAGTACGGACTTGCCCTGCTCGACGCGGCGTACCGCCAGGCCGCCCCGTACCTGCTCGCCGCCGACCTCAACCCCCGTGTTCTGGCCGCCAGATCCGCCACCGCCCTGCCGGCCCTGCTGCGTGCCTTCGCGGGCGGGCAGGGCCCCGCGCGGCCGGCCGCCACCCGGCCGAGCACCGACTGGGCCGGGCAGTTGACCGGGCTTCCCGCCGAGGCGCAGCACCAGACCCTGCTCGACCTGGTGCGTACGCATGCCGCGGCGGTGCTCGGGCACGCGGGCACCGACGCCGTGCGCGCCGACGTTCCCTTCACGGACCTCGGCTTCGACTCCCTCACGGCGGTCGAACTGCGCAACAGGCTGTCCGCGGCCACCGGCCTGCGCCTGCCCGCCACGTTCATCTTCCGCCACCCCACCCCGTCCGCCATCGCCGAGGAACTGCGCGAGCAGCTGTGCCCGGCGGCTGCGGATCCGTCGGCGCCGCTGTTCGGCGAGCTGGACCGGCTGGAAACGGTGATCGCGGGCCACGCGCACGACGAGGACACCCGCGGCCGCCTGGTGGCGCGCCTGGAATCCCTGCTGTGGCGGCTGGGTGACGGCGCGGGTGACGGGGGCGGCGAAGCCGTCGCGAGCGATGACCTCGAGTCCGCGTCGGACGACGAGCTCTTCGAGCTGATCGACCGGGAACTGCCTTCTTGATCAGGAGTGGAAGAACATGCCGGGTACGAAAGACACACCGGGTACCGAGGACAAGCTTCGCCACTATCTGAAGCGGGTGACGGCGGATCTCGGGCAGACCCGTCAGCGCCTGCGCGAGATGGAGGAGCGGCAGCGGGAACCGGTGGCCATCGTCGCGATGGCCTGCCGGTACCCCGGCGGTGTGACGTCGCCGGAGGAGCTGTGGGACCTGGTCGCCTCGCGCGGCGACGCCATCGAGGCGTTCCCGGCCGACCGCGGCTGGGACGTGGAGAGCCTGTATCACCCCGACCCGGACCACCCGGGCACCAGCTATGTACGGGAGGCCGGCTTCCTGCGGGACGCCACGCGCTTCGACGCCGACTTCTTCGGCGTCAACCCGCGCGAGGCGCTGGCCGCCGACCCGCAGCAAAGGGTGCTCCTGGAAGTGGCCTGGGAGCTGTTCGAGCGGGCGGGCATCGACCCGGCCACGCTCAAGGACAGCCTCACCGGCGTGTACGCGGGGGTGTCCAGCCAGGACTACATGTCCCGGTCGCGGGTGCCCGCCGAAGTGGAGGGGTACGCCACCACGGGCACCCTCTCCAGCGTCATCTCCGGCCGTATCGCCTACACCTTCGGCCTCGCGGGGCCCGCGGTGACGCTCGACACGGCGTGCTCGGCGTCGCTGGTCGCGATCCATCTGGCCGCGCAGGCGCTGCGGCAGGGGGAGTGCGATCTGGCCCTCGCGGGCGGCGTCACCGTGCTGTCCACGCCCACCGCGTACGTCGAGTTCTCCCGCCAACGGGGCCTGTCACCGGACGGCCGCTGCAAGCCGTTCGCCGCCGCGGCCGACGGCACCGGATTCTCCGAGGGCGTCGGCCTCGTCCTGCTGGAACGCCTCTCCGACGCGCGCCGCAACGGGCATCACGTGCTCGGCGTCGTCCGCGGCTCCGCCGTCAACCAGGACGGCGCGAGCAACGGCCTCACAGCCCCCAACGACGCGGCCCAGGAACGGGTGATCCGCCAGGCCCTGGCCAACGCCCGGGTCACCCCGGACACCGTGGACGCCGTGGAGGCGCACGGCACCGGGACGACGCTGGGCGATCCCATCGAGGCGCACGCGCTCCTCGCCACGTACGGCAAGGAGCGCGCGGACGACCGGCCGCTGTGGCTCGGCTCGGTGAAGTCCAACATCGGGCACACCCAGGCCGCCGCCGGTGTCGCCGGTGTGATCAAGATGGTGATGGCGATGCGGCACGGGGAACTGCCCGCCTCGCTGCACATCGACCGCCCCACGCCCCACGTGGAGTGGGAGGGCGGGGGAGTGCGGCTGCTCTCCGATCCCGTGCCGTGGCCACGGGCCGACCGGCCCCGACGGGCGGGCATCTCCTCGTTCGGCATCAGCGGCACCAACGCCCACCTGATCCTGGAACAGGCCCCCGACGAAGCGGACGACCCGGTGTGCGCCGACGCCCCCTCGGACGGCGCTGTCGTGCCGTGGGTGCTCTCGGCACGGACCCGCGACGCGCTGCGCGCGCAGGCAGGCCGCCTGAGCGGGGCCGCGGTGGGCTCTGCTGATGTGCGTGATGTGGGCTGGTCGCTGCTGCGTACGCGTTCGTTGTTCGAGCATCGGGCTGTTGTGGTGGGCGCGGAGCGGGTGGCCGCGCTTGAGACGTTGGCTGCTGGGGAGTCGCATCCGGCGTTGGTGGGTCCGGCTGTTGCGCGCGATGGTCGGACGGTGTGGCTGTTCAGCGGTCAGGGCAGTCAGCTGGTGGGGATGGGGGCTGGGCTGTATGAGCGGTTCCCGGTGTTCGCGAAGGCTTTTGATGAGGTGTGCGGGCTGCTGGAGGGGGAGTTCGGTGGTTCGCTGAAGGACGTTGTTTTCGGTGGTCCTGTGGAGCGGTTGGATCACACGATGTGGGCGCAGGGTGGGCTCTTCGCGCTTCAGGTCGGGCTGGCGCGGTTGTGGGAGTCGGTCGGGGTCCGTCCTGATGTGGTGGTAGGGCATTCGGTCGGGGAGATTGCTGCCGCGTATGTGGCGGGTGTGTTTGATCTGGCGGATGCGTGCCGGGTGGTGGGGGCGCGTGCGCGGTTGATGGGTGCGTTGCCCGAGGGTGGGGCGATGTGTGCGGTGCAGGCCACGCCCGAAGAACTCGCTGGCGAGCTTGACGGCTCGGGGGTGAGTGTGGCTGCGGTGAACACCCCCGATTCCACGGTGATTTCCGGCCCTGCTGATGAGGTGGGCCGGATTGCTGCTGCGTGGTCGGACCGGGGTCGTAAGACGAAGGCGTTGTCGGTCAGTCACGCGTTCCATTCGGTGTTGATGGAGCCGATGCTCCAGGACTTCGCCGAGGCCATCGACGATGTGCAGTTCAAGGCGCCCGCGATCCCGTTGATCAGCAATGTGACCGGTCTGCCTGCGGACGACGAGATCGCGACCCCCGGCTATTGGGTGCGTCACGTCCGGCAGCCCGTCCTCTTCCAGCAGGCCATCGCCCATCTCGCCGACCAGGCGGGCGTGTTCATCGAGCTGGGTCCCGCCCCGGTACTGACCACCGCCGCCCAGCACACCCTCGACGGTGTGACCGAAGCCGACGACGCGCCGGAGCCGGTCGTCACCGCCTCGCTCCACCCCGCGCGGCCGGACGGCGTGGCGTTCACGCAAGCCGTGGCCCGGCTGCACACAGCGGGGGTCGCCGTGGACTGGTCCGGCTGGTTCCCGGCCGACCCCGCTCCCCGGACCGTCGACCTGCCCACGTACGCCTTCCAAGGGCGGCGCTTCTGGCTGGCGGACATCCTGGCTCCCGAGGCGGTGTCCCAGGCGGACGGTGACGAGGCCGGCTTCTGGGCGTCCGTGGAGGGCGAGGACGTCCAGGCGCTCTGCGACACCCTGCACCTCAAGGACGACGAGCGCAGGTCGGCGCTGGAGACCGTCTTTCCCGCTCTGTCCGCGTGGCGACGCGAGCGGCGTGAACAGTCCGTCGTCGACTCCTGGCGCTACCGCGTCGACTGGCAGCCGATCTCCAACTCCCCTTCCACCCCCGCCGGTTCCGGTACGTGGCTGATCGTCGCCCCTTCCCAGGGCACCGACGCCTGGAGCCGGGCTTGCCTGAACGCGCTGGAGGAGTCCGGGATCCCGGCGACCGTCGTCGAGACCGGTCCGGACCCGAAGCGCGCCGACCTCGCGAACCTGCTCCGCTCCCACCAGGCCGGACTCCCGGACGGCACGGCTCCCGCGGGAGTGCTGTCCCTGCTCGCTCTCGCCGAACGGCCCGCCGACGCCTCCTTGGCGCTGTTGCAGGCCCTGCTGGACGCCGGCCTCGACGCACCCCTGTGGTGCGCCACCCGCGGCGCCGTCTCGTGCGGCGATACCGATCCCGTCGTCTCCCCGGAGCAGGCGGCGGTCTGGGGCCTCGGCCGGGTGGCCGCCCTGGAGCACCCCGCGCTGTGGGGCGGCCTGGTGGACCTGCCCGCCGACCCGGCGGAGCTCGCGGCGGGACCGCTCCGCGCGGTGCTGTGCGGGGGCGCCGGCGAGGACCAGGTCGCGCTGCGCCCGGCCGGGGCCCTCGGCCGCCGTCTGGTGCCCGACGCGGCGCCCGCCGACGGTTCCGGGGAGAGCTGGCAGCCGCACGGTGCCGTGCTCGTGACGGGCGGTGTCGGGCGGCTGGCGGACCACGTGGTGCGATGGCTGGCCGCCCGCGGCGCCGAGCACGTCGTACTCCTGGACACGGACGGCACCGGCGGTTCCCGGGAAGCCGGACTAGCTGCCGAAGTAGCCGGACAGGGAGCCGAGTTGACGGTGGTTCGGGAGCTGGGGGAGGCGGCGGGCGTACGGATACGGACGGTCATCCACACCTCGCTGCCCGGTGTGCCCGCCCCGTTGGCGGAGATCACGCCCGACGCTCTCGCCTCGGCCGTGTCCGCCGCCGTGGCGCTGGGTGAACCGGCCGGCGCCGGACCGGTGGAGACGGTGCTGTTCTTCTCGTCCCTCGCGGCCACGCTCGGCAGCAGGGAGCACGGCGCCCACGCCGCCGCCGACGCCTACCTCGACGCCCTGTCCCAGCAGCACCGGCCCGAGGGCCCGCGAATGGTGTCCGTGGGCTGGGGCATCTGGGACCTGCCGGACGACGGGGACCTCGCCCCCCGGCACACCGGCCTGTCGAGGCGGCAGGGTCTGCCTCCGCTGGAACCCCGGCTGGCGCTCGGCGCGCTGCGCACTCTGCTCGACGGCGGCGACAGGCACGCGGTGGTCGCCGACATCGAGTGGGAACGCTTCGCCCCGCTGTTCACCCTGTCCCGGCCCACCCGGCTCCTCGACGGGGTACCGGCCGCCCTGCGGGTGCTCGACCCCGGACCGGAGGCCGGTGACGGGGCGGATGTCTCGGAGCTGCGGCGCGAGCTCGCCGCCCTGCCGGCGCGGGAGCGGGCCGGTGCGCTCCTGAAGGTGGTCCGTACGCAGGTGGCGGCCGTCCTGCGGTACGAGCCGGGTCAGGAGGTCGACCCGGAACGGGCCTTCAAGGACCTGGGCTTCGACTCCCTCGTGGTCGTCGAGCTGCGCAACCGGCTGCGCGCCGCCACCGGGCTCCGCCTGCCCGCCACGCTGGTCTACGACTACCCGACGCCCCGCGCCCTCGCCGAGCACCTGCTGGAGCGGGTCCTGCCGGACGGCGGTGCGGCGGAGCTGCCGGTGGCCGCCCATCTCGACGATCTGGACGCCGCGTTGACGGACCTCGCGGCGGACGACCCCCGCCGCCGGGGCCTGATCCGGCGCCTCCAGGCCCTGCTGTGGAAGCACCCCGACGACGCCGCGGGCCCGGCCGCGGCGGACGACGAGGGGGGCCAGGGCGGGGAGGAAGAGCTGGCCGAGGCGAGCGCCGACGACATGTTCGCGCTGATCGACCGCGAATGGGGCAGCCGCTGACCCTCCGACGTCGGTCGCCTGCCGCACGGCAAAACCTGTTCTGCTCGCCACCTCCTATCTCCCTGCCGGCCTTGTAGCCGATTCCGCGATCGCTCAGGAGGAT
>NZ_JBFBBD010000104.1:0-23101 GCF_040689515.1 Streptomyces sp. NPDC051173 | reverse complement strand
GCCGGGCCGCGGCCCGGCCAGCCCCAGCAGCCCCATGGCGGCGCCGGTCGACGAGGTGTGCGGTGGCGCGAAGACCTGGTCGAGCACTGATGTGGGTGCGCAATTCAGCCCGTCCGGCATCTGAGGGCACCGCCGCGCAGCGGTGGTACGGACGACGTCACCCGCAGTCGACAAGACCCGCCCGGCGCCGCCTAGGCGAGAACCACCCGCTGCTCACCCGCGTACACGTTCATCGACGAACCCCGCAGGAAGCCCACCAGCGTCAGTCCGGTCTCCACGGCCAGGTCCACCGCGAGCGACGAAGGCGCCGACACCGCCGCGAGCACCGGGATCCCCGCCATGACCGCCTTCTGCGCCAGCTCGAACGAGGCGCGCCCCGACACCAGCAGCACCGTGCCCGACAGCGGCAGCAGCCCCTGCTGGAGCGCCCGCCCGACGATCTTGTCGACCGCGTTGTGCCGGCCCACGTCCTCGCGTACGTCGAGCAGTTCGCCGTCCGCGGAGAACAGCGCCGCGCCGTGCAGACCGCCCGTCCGGTCGAAGACGTGTTGCGCCGCGCGCAGCCGGTCGGGCAGGGCGGCGAGAAGTTCCGGCTCCAGCCGCATGGGTGACGGACCGTCGGAGACGGGATGCCGCGCGGTCGTCCGCACGGCGTCCAGGCTCGCCTTGCCGCACAGGCCGCACGACGACGTGGTGTAGACGTTGCGCTCCAGCGCGATGTCGGGCAGCGGGACACCGGGCGCGAGCCGTACGTCCACCACGTTGTACGTGTTGGTGCCGTCGTCGGTGGCCCCGGCGCAGTAGACGATGTGGGCCAGCTCCTCCGCGCTGCCCAGCACGCCCTCGCTGACCAGGAACCCGGCCGCGAGCGCGAAGTCGTCGCCGGGGGTGCGCATGGTGATCGCGAGCGGCTTGCCGTTCAGCCGGATCTCCATCGGCTCCTCGGCCACCAAGGTGTCGGGGCGGGTGCCGACGGCTCCGCCCCGGATGCGGATGACGCGGCGTCGCGCGGTGACCCGTCCCATGTCGATCAGTCCCGGTGCTGGTGGTGGCGGTGGACGCCTCATTCTCCCCGGAGCCCCTCGCCGTCCGGTGCGCGGGTGGGACGTGACCTGGGACTCATCGGCCGCGGTGCGCCCACCCGGGCCCGGGCGCCTCGCTACCGTTCGAGGACAGCGCCACCTTCCCCGCCCCGACTGTGCACCGAGAGCGGAGACCGACGATGGCACCCACCCTCAAGAACCTCGTGCTCAAGCCCGGTACGGAATGGGCCGCCGCCTGGCAGCGCTGCCGGGCCGTCGCCCCCGAGGCGTTCCGGGACGACCGCGTCCTCAACCTCTGGAACGGCTTCTGGCAGGCCGACGGCCGCCCGCTCCCCGCCACCACCCCGGTCGACGGCACGCCCGTGGCGGGCCCGCCACGCCTGGACGCGACCACCGCCCACCACGCCGTACGGGCCTCCCTCGACGAGCACCGCGCCTGGCGCGAGGTGCCGCTCGCCGAACGCCGCGCGCGCGTCGCCGCCACCCTCGACGCCCTCACCGAGCACCGCGAACTCCTCGCACTCCTCCTCGTCTGGGAGATAGGCAAGCCCTGGCGGCTCGCCCAGGCGGACGTCGACCGCGCGATCGACGGCGTCCGCTGGTACGTCGACGGCATCGAGGGCATGCTCGCCGGGCGCGCCCCGCTGCCCGGCCCCGTCAGCAACATCGCCAGCTGGAACTACCCGATGAGCGTGCTCGTGCACGCCATGCTCGTCCAGGCGCTGGCCGGCAACGCCGTCATCGCCAAGACCCCGACCGACGGCGGGCTGGCCTGCCTGACCCTCGCCTCGGCGCTCGCCGCCCGCGAGGGCCTGCCGCTGACGCTGGTCAGCGGCAGCGGCGGCGAACTGTCGGAGGCACTGGTCCGCGCCCCCGAGATCGGCTGCGTCTCCTTCGTCGGCGGCCGCGACACCGGCGCCCGCGTCGCCACCGCCGTCGCCGACCTGGGCAAGCGGCACATCCTCGAACAGGAGGGCCTCAACGCCTGGGGCATCTGGAACTTCACCGACTGGGACTCCCTCGCCCCGCGGATCCGCAAGACCTTCGACTACGCGAAGCAACGCTGCACGGCCTACCCGCGGTTCGTGGTCCAGCGGGCCGCCTTCGCGGACTTCCTGGCGGTCTACCTCCCGGAGGTACGCGCCGTACGGCTGGGCCACCCCCTCGCCGTGGCGGCACCCGGCGACGCGCTCCCGGAACTCGACTTCGGCCCCCTCGTCAACGCCGCCAAGGCCAAGGAACTCACCGACCAGGTGGCCGAGGCCGTCGACCGCGGCGCCGTGCCGCTGCACCGCGGCTCGCTCGCCGACGGGCACTTCCTGCCCGGCCAGGACACCGCCGCGTACGTCCCGCCCGTCACCCTCCTCAACCCGCCGGCCAGCTCACCCCTGCACCACGCCGAACCCTTCGGCCCCGTCGACACCATCGTCCTGGTCGACACCGAGGCCGAACTGCTCGCCGCGATGAACGCCAGCAACGGCGCGCTCGTGGCCACCCTCTCCTGCGACGACCCGGCCGTCTACGCCCGCCTCGCCCCCCAGATCCGCGCCTTCAAGGTCGGCCACGGGGTGCCGCGCTCACGCGGCGACCGGGAGGAACTCTTCGGGGGTTTCGGGGCGTCGTGGCGGGGCGCGTTCGTCGGCGGCGAGCTCCTGGTGCGAGCAGTGACGCAGGGTCCTCCGGCGGAACGGCTGCCGGGCAACTTCCCGGACTACCACTTGATGCCGTAGCGCTGCGCGCGGCGGCTTGCTCCCCGTCTGCCGTGGGCCTCGTTCCGGTCCAGGCAGGCCGGGGGAGCAGCGCACTCGGCAACGGCGAGAACCCGCAACCCGGTCACCCCCGGTTATCCGATGCCCTGCCGGTCCGGCAGCAGAGCGAACGTCCTGTCCGCCGGCTCCGGCACCGTCCGTTCCACCGCCTGCCGCAACAACACGCGATGCCGCCGCAAGGGCGCGCGCCGCCCCTCGGGAGCCAGGGCCGACAGGTCGTCCAGGGCCGCCATCAGCCGCCGGGTCACCTGCGGCGCGCCCGTCGCGCAGCCGCGGATCTCCGCGAAGCCCAGGTCGACGAGGTTCGTCCAGCCGGGCAGGTCCTGGACCAGCCGCACCGTGCCCTTGCGGTCGGGGTGGCGCAGCGCGCCCAGGGGACGGCCGGCGACGGTGGCCAGGATCTGCACGATCCGGTCCAGGCACTGCACGGCCGTCGTCGGGTCGTTCACGGCGGGGGACAGGGCCCGCTGCGCGATGTCGGACAGCTGCCGCAGCCCGAACCCCAGGTCCTGGTGGAAGGTCCGCTCCACGCCCACGGACACGGTGTAGCGCAGCGCCCGCGGCGGCGGCCCCGTACCGCCGTGCACGGCGAGCACCGGGGTGCCCGGCACCACGAAGTCCCCGATCCGCGGGATGAGCCGCAGCACGACCCCGTACCGCCGGGCCACCCGCACCAGGCGCGCGATGTTCACGTCCCGCAGCACCCCCGCCCGCCCGCGGTGCGTGATCTCGGCCGAGACGGGCCCCAGCTCGGGGACCTCACCGCCCGCCGCGCCGTGCTTGTCCAGCACCCGGAAGGACTCCCAGGCGATCCGGTCGATGACGTGGCTGACGCGCATCAGGCGGATCGTGGAGTTCACATAGGCGACGAACAGCACCAGGCTCACCATGACCATCACCACGCAGGCGATGCTGGAGATGAACGGCACCGTCCGCACCGTCCGCGGATCGGTGTCCCCCTGGTAGGACGCCTGCACCAGCAGGGCGAACAGGAACGTCGCGAGGAAGACCGCGAACGTGCACTTGGTGATCCGGCTGCGGACGTAGAGCCGCACCACGCGCGGCGAGAACTGCCCGCTGGCCATCTGGAGCGCCACCAGGCTGATGGAGAACACCACACCGATGAAGGTCAGCATCGCGGACCCCACGGTGGTGATGATCGACTTCGTGTCGTCGGCGAGGTCGATCAGGGAGGAGACGGTGTCGTAGTCGCCGTCCCGCTGGAGGCTCTCGATCAGCAGCCAGTCGAGCTCCAGCGCCACCACGGCCGTCACCGCGGCCCCCACCAGCCCCACGGCCGGCGCGAACCAGAACGTGTCCCGCAGATGCTCCCGCAACGGCGACAGCGGCCGCGGCCTGCGCCGCGTGACAGCACTCATCGCCCCGGTTTGCCCGATATCACCCATAAATGGAGCTTATGGCCCGCATGGATACCCAGGTGAAAGGCACTCCGAAACCTTGGTATTGTTATCCATGTCGCCGCGGGGAACACACCGCAGAGACAAACACCTGGTCCGGGTGGCGGAATGGCAGACGCGCTAGCTTGAGGTGCTAGTGCCCTTTATCGGGCGTGGGGGTTCAAGTCCCCCCTCGGACACCGGCAAGATCAGATGAAACCCCAGCTCAGCTGGGGTTTTTCTGTTTTCTGAACGGTGCCGTGACCCACGGCCCGGCGACCTTCCTGGTCGGGCCAGGGTTCCGCGTGATCGCCTCTTCGGCTCAGCTCGCCACAGCGCGAGCGATCAAAGTCCCGATGTGGCCAGGCTCGGGGGCATCGAGAACCCGCACTTCCGCCTTCTCGAACCCGGCCCGCAGAAGGAGGCTCTCCCACTTCCGGGGCGTGTAGCCGTACCGGTACGTGTACATGGCCTTGCCCGCGAACCCTCCCTTGTACATGCCCTGCGGCCCGTACGCACCAGGGATGGCCGGAGGCTGGGAGAAGGCGAGCACGCCGCCCGGATTCAACCGCTTGGCGACGAGCGGGAGCAGCTTGGCCGGATCGGTGAACCAGGCCGCCCCGAAGATCGAGTAGACGGCGTCGTAGGTGTCCGCCGTGGCGCTCAGGTGGTCCAGCACCTCGGCACACACGAACCGGGCTCCCGACGACCCCCACCGTTCAGTGGTGTTCGCGACCACCAGCTCACTGAACAACTCACCGCGGCTGAGCAGACGTTGAACCGTCTGGAGACCACCCGGGAGACCATCCTGGAACTGGCCGCCGAGGACGGCACCCCGGCCCCTGAACCGCTGCCCGCCGGATACCGCGAGATCCTGGCGCTCTTCGAACAGACCGGAGAAGGACGCCGCGCCAGGGAGGTCTCCCGGGCGCTCGGCCTCGGCCCCGAGCCACGGCACACCGAAAACACCCGGGCCAAGCTGAAACGCCTGGTGACCCGCGACATCCTCACCGAACCCGAGCCCGGCCTGTTCACCCTCGCCAAGACGGCACCAGACGCCCCAGAGGCCAACTCAAACTGAAAATCGGCGAACGCTCGCGGAACACCCACTCAGTTCCTTGGCTGTCAGCGGCGCAGCCAGAGCCTTGGAGACATCGTCCCAGTGTTCGCGCGTGCTCGCGGAAGTCAGCACGACATCGAGGCCAGGGCATGAGCCGGCAGCCAGCAGGGCGGCGGCTGCGGCCGACAGGCCGGGGCGGATAAAGTTCACCAGTTCGGGTGTCATGGCAGCGAGGAGTTCGCCACCGTGCAGGGGAGCAGAGCCAAACGTGATCAGCTCCGCGTTCTTCGCCTGCACCAGCGGTCCGCCGCTGTTCAGGGCCTGTGTGATCGGGGCATCCATGATCAGGCTGACGGGCATCTGCAAGCCCGTGAAGTGGTGTTCGGTGGAACCCGCCGCCTGGCGCGCGAGCGCGAGCAACTCGGGGACGCTGAAGGCTCCGGAGCACAAGCACGACCAGGTGGCTACGCCGTACCCGTCGACCCTGCCCACATGGGCGAACTCCTCCAGCGCCGTGAAGGCTTCCCGCACACGCCCGTGCAGAGCGGCACGGTCAAGGCCGTGCCCGTGGTGCTCAGGGTTGTACACGAACACCAGGTCCACGCGGCCGAGCGCGGCCAACGCACGCTCCGTTTGCCAGCGAACGAAGCCCTGTTCAAGGCTGTGCCTGTTGGCCGCCTCTTCCCGGATGAGCACACCCTCAGCCAGAGCGGTGCGGCCTTGCTCCTCCGTGAAGAACCCCGTCTTCGTGGCTACCCGCACGGTCGGGTACTCCCTGAGAACCGGGCGCAACTCCTCATGAGCCCGGCCGTGGGCGTAGTTGGGTTCCGTGTCCACCCAGGGACTACCGGCAGTCAGGGCGGTGCGTGCCGCCTGAGCGACGGCACGCACGCGGTATGTCCCCAGGGAGAGCGCGGCGGTCACAGCGCGGTTCCCACAACTGCGACGGCATGGCCTTCGATGACGTGGCGTCCTCGGTCCAGCGGGTGAGCGGCCATCTCATGCCCAGGGTTCACTGTGTCGCCTCGGTCGCGGCGTAGTCGATCCACAAGGCTCCACCCCGAAGGCAACGGTGGTCAGCTCGCCTTCACGCTGCGCCCCCACACGGCAGCCAGACCCCACCCGAGAGTCGGTCCGTCCCGCCGTCGGCGAGGACCGTTGGGCTTGATTCACGCCTTGAGCAGTGCAACTTCAGCGATGCGAGGAGACAGATTTCGCACGGCTCGGGCAGTCTTGAATGTCTTCAGGCGGAGTCGCATCGTGTCGAAGTGTTCGTCCCCCCTGGCTGATGACACATGCTCGTAGTCATCCAGGAAATGCGCCCAAGAATCGCAAGCAGCTTCCAGGTGTCCACACTCGAGTTGGCGCTGCGCAAGGACGGCGTAGAAGTGGACCCGACCCTGGCGCTCATTGGCAGGCTGTGCCTTCAAGGCCCGCTGCAGCGCTTTGATTGAACCTGGTAGGTCCTTGCCCTCGTACAGCACATGGGAGACGTGAAAGGCGTACGACGACTGATCGTATCCGCCGATCGACTCGCGTCGGTTGTCGGCTTTCATCAGGGCGGATTCCGTTGCGGTCAGCAGGCTCCGCGCGCGACGGTGATCGCCCACCATCGAAGCGGCGTGAGCTTGTTGCCCTGTGAGGAAAGCCTGGAGCCGGGGTCCGGCTTTCGGAGCGGCCTCGGCCGCCGAGTCGGCCAGTTCCATAGCCAGTGGTCCGTACCCGAGGTTGGATGCTTGGAGGCTCATCCCCCGCAGGGTGCGGCAGTACGTGACGTGGTCCTCAGCCCGGCTGGCCAGTTTCAGCGCCTTCACGTAGTAGCTCTGAGCGGTGCCGTGGTCCCGCTCGTACATCGCCATCCAACCCGTCAGATAGACCAGATCCGAGGCTGCTGCCCACATGTCCTTTCTGATCGAGTCGGTGGCTTCGGCTCGAAGCCAAGGAGCCACCGTGTTGATGAGGAAGGCTGCGGCCATCGGCCTTGCGTGCGCACCGCCGAGCTCATCGAGAATGTCCGCGATCTTGTCGGTCATCCTGCGGACAGCCTCGATCTGTCCGGCGCCGATCCGTACGGTTTGTTTCCCGAGTATCGCTGGGCTTGCTTCTGCGGCCTGAGCTGTGCCGGTGAACACCGGAACCGCCAAGGCTGCGGAGAACAAGCCGGCTGCGGCTATCAGTCCACGCCGGGACGGGTCCATATCGGCCCTCCCCAGGTCGACGATCTCTTCCACGGTGTCGAGGCCCGGCGGAGCCTGATCGGATGCGTCGAGAGGTAGGCCAGCTTCCGCGTGAGTAACGGTGCGGCGCAACTTGCGTGAAAAGGCTTCTACGATCAGGCGCCGGACCGGGGGTTTGGGGACGGTGCCTCGAACCCAGTGGGAGACGGCCGATTGATCGTAATACAACGCCAATCCCACTTCTGCGCCCATGCGGTTGATGACGAGCGCGAACTGGGATCGAGACCATTTGGCCTGTGCGAGCAGGTGGCCAAGGCCCTCGTTGGGTGTACGTGCGTGGTCAGCCATGCGCCAACTCCAGGCAACTTGCGTTGCGTTCATGACTTTCATGCTCCGGGCTTCTCTCCACCCTACCGCTGAGTGCGGCCCTGCCGTTGGCTATGCGTCGGGCCGCCGTTGAGCTGTCGGCGAGCCCGGACAAGAGCCCCTGAGCCCCGGACGGCTTGGGAGGCCGACAAGAACCCCCGCGGCCGTGGCGTCGGCCCGGGGGCGTGGACCACCTGAATGGAGTCAGGCAGTCATGTCAGAGCGTACGCAGGGGCACCCGGGAACGGACAGTAGGGCGCGAATCGAACGGAACGTGCCGGTCGGGGAGGTGTCGGACCAGCCGGCCCGTCCCGGCCGAATCTTCCAGTGCGGGCTGTACACCGTCGTGCCGAGGCTGTTGCCGCAGGCCGTCACGCCGACGTCCCCCGGGGAAGGCGCCCCGGGACCGAACTGGGTGCCGGCTCTTGGCGAGTTCGCCGTCGATACGACGTGTGAGCCCGCTGTGGGCGAGGTCATCGGGTGGGACGGTGGGGAGGTGGTCGTGCGCGTACCGGGCGAGGGGAAGCCGCGGCATACCGCCCGCTTCCGCCAGGCCACCACGGCTGAAGAACTGTCGGTGAAGGTGGCGCTTCTCAACCTTCGGGGGAGGGCGCGGTGACCGCGGAGAAGTGTGACATTTGCCAGCGGATGCGCCGAGAAAGAGATGCCGCTCTGCGAAACGGCGATACGGATGTCGCCGCGCACTGGGGTGTCTCGTTGGCCGTCCACGAGAAGCGTGTTCACGGAGAGGTGAGCGTGAGGTGATTTCCCTACCCCACTCCTCCGGCCCCGGCCCCGGCGCCGTCATCGTCGGCGGAGTAGCCAACCGGTGCCCCGAGTGCCTGTGGCTGAGGGCTGAGCGGAATGCGGCCTGGGCGAGACGGGATTACCACGGTGAGATCGCCGCCCGCCGTCGAGGGCTCGCCCACGACGAGCAGGATCACCAGGGCCGGTGGGACAGGTGAGCGCTCCTGTCCCTGAGAGACCGGTGGTCGCTGCGGCGACACCGATGACGCCCGCCTACAGTCCGGCCGTCTACGACCCCCCGAATTCCGCGACCAGTTGGCTCAAGCTGTCGCGGCGCGGCTGCGCGGGTGTCAAGAGGAGATGAACGAGTTATGTTCGCTGGTTGCCGCAGTTGAGCGGCTTGAGAACATCCGTTCCCCTCACCAGCGCGGCACCCCCTAGACCTGGATTTCGCACATGGGGTTTCAGGTGTCCAGCCAGCGGGGGCGTGTCTCGTCGATGCCGAGTAGTTCGAGGAGGTGGGCTTGAACAGCACGTGTGATCAGGATGGTTGGTGGATCTGTGGCTGTTCCGGGCCGCATCCGAAGGCCGTCGAGGTGGTAGAGGATCATGCGGCCGGTGGGACGGACGGCCCGGTTGTCCGGGCAGAGCCCGCGCATGGTCTGCTCGCCGCCCAGGGCCCGGCGGACCTGTCGTTCGATGAGGCAGAACACCAGCAGTGCCAGGCAGATCACGGTGATCAGAGCGGCGATACGCCGGTTGTGGTGCAGGAACACCGGGGCCACGGCGAGCGGGCCCTTGAAGTCGCTGTAGCGGCGCTCGATCACCGGCTGGCCCTTGTAGCGGATAAGGACTTCGGCCGCGTCGGCCTCGTCCGCATCGAGCGTGGTCAGCAGCGCGTACCAGCCGTCCACGGCAGCCTCGGCAGCCAGCACGTCCTGGTTGAAGTGCCAGGCCAGCGTGGGGCGTCCGTTCTCGTTCGTGCCGACGGTGGTGACCAGGCAGGAGCCGATGCGGCGTTTCTTGGTGATCACGCCGATCCGGGCCGTGACCTTCTCGGCGGTGGCGTAGTGCCGGCCGCCGCAGGCAGACTGGAGTTTGTCCAGCTCGTCCCCGGCGCGGTCCAGCCGACGGGTGCGGGCGGCCTGCTGGGCTGCGGCGTTGACACTGGAGTGGACCAGGATCCGGCGCACGGTGACCTGCGGGTCGCGCTTGCGGGGGCCGGTCAGGGTCTGGGTGTCCTCCAGCACGCGGTAGCGCCCGCGCTGTGCGGGCGGCTTGCCCGCGTCCCGTCGGGCGGTGCAGTCGACCGGGCGGGCCCTGTCGAGGTCGAGCGCCGCATACAGGCCGTCGGGAACCTTGGCCGCGGGGGCCGGCGCGATGAACTTCACTCCCGCCTCCCCGAGGGCCAGCAGGTTCGGATAAGAGATCAGCTTCGAGTCGCCGATCATCAAGAAGTCACGGGGTGCGGCCAGCTCGCGCAGAGCCGTCATTGCCCCGACGACCTGGGAGACCTCGCCGGCCCCGCCGTCATAGGCACGGTGGAAGACGGGGATCCCGCCCTCTGCCGATATCGCGATCCCAGCCTGGATCTGCTTGAGATCGGCCCGACGGTCCTTGGGATGACCGTACTTGACCTGCGGGAATCCCTCCTGCTGACTTTCGTGAGCACCGTGCAGGGACATGCTGGTCATGTCCCAGTGCAGGCGCGAGACATCGATCCCGAAGACGGTGATCGCGCTCGCCCCCACCGTACCGACGATGCGTTCCAGCTCGGGCGCGATCGCGTCCAGGGCACGGGCGATCCGGTCATCGTTGAGCAAGTTCGGCTCAGCCCCGAAGACTTCCTCGACGGCCCACTCACGCGCCCAGTCGCCGACCCGCACCAGCGGCGCGGGCGCGGACAGCCGGTTGGCGATCAGCACCTCGATGACCTGCCCGTGAGTGAGATGCGCGACCTCCCGCACGGGGCACAGCTCGTCGATGATCCCGGCCACGTCCAGCCGGCGCAGAAACTCGGCAGAGGCAGGCAGAGCGCCCAGACGCCTCTCCACCACCGGTGCGATCTCCACGTTCATCCGCGGACGACGCACCCGTGGCCGTTTGGCACGCGAAATCATCGACACATCACATCAACGACCACACCATCCGCCCGACACTGCACGTGCCCCGTTCCAACCGAACGAGGCACGTGCGAAATCCGGGCCTAGACCGCCTGCCCCTCTGCCGGAAGAACTTGGTTCTCCGTGCGTCCGTTGGCAGGGGCCGGCCGCTCGCCTGGCACAGGATCGCTACCCGTGGGGGGCGAGCACCAAAGGTGTCGTCCGGCTGTACGGGGACAGCCGGACGACACCCTGGACTCCGCTCCCTGTTGGGTTGATGGTCCTCGGCGGGGAGTGGGCAAGACGCCCGTCCGGCCGTCCTCGTGGCTGAAGAGGCCGGACGGGTGCACCACCGCACGACGGCGCGGGATGGTGTCATCAAGTCACTGACCAGCGACGCGAATTACGGTTCCCGCCACTCCCGAGCTGACACAGTGAGGACCATGAACAACGGCAACGGAACGTGGCCCGACGCCTACCGAGCCGGCGGGCCGCAAAAACCCCCTGTGAAGTGCGTCAAGTGCCAGAACCCCGACAAGGTCATCACCACAAAGGCAATGAACCCGCGCACTGGCGAAGAAGAATGGCGGCTCACATGTCTGGGCTGCCGGGTTGCCTGGCCGATGGACCAGCACGGAGGGGAACCCGACGAGTACATGTGATCGCGTGGAGGGATCATGAACGGTCGACAGTTCCGCAATGCGCTCCGGTGGCTCCCGATCCTGGCGAACACCAACTGCCCCAGCTGCAACAGCCCGTTCGTGTGGACGCCCGACGGCCGAAAGTTCATCTGCCAGAGCTGCGGCAACGAGTGGACGTAACGAAGTGATGGGACGACTCCGGCAGCAGTCTGGCTGACCGCCTGCCCTTTCGCCCTTCATGGCGCCACATCTCCCGAGCGTCGCAGGAATCCTCCCCAAGGCGAAGGGGCAGGCACAGCCGCCCGGCTGTCCAGGAGACAGCCGGGCGACACCCCGCAGACTCCGCTCCCCGCCGGGTCGACGCCGCCGACAGGGAGCGGGCACCACGCCCGCCCGGTCGGGCGGGACGTCACACTCCCCGACCGGGCGGGTCGGCACCACAGCTCATCAAACAACACAAAAGGATCACGGGGGCGTGGGATGCTGGGTTCCACGCCAGACACGACGAGGAGTGATCACCATGGATTGCCCCCAAGGGTGCGGCGGACAGATGCAGGACACCGGCAACGGCAACAAGATGTGCAACAAGTGTGGGTACATCTGGGATGAAGGGGGCCTGTGAACTCACAGCAAATCGCGGCTCTATGGCGGGGGATTCAGCAATACGCGGGCACCCCTTGCGCGGAGTGCGGTAGCCGTTCGACCTGGCCCAGCGCTACACGCGGTGACATGGGGAAGCTGCTCCTTCACGTCAACTGCGACAACTGCGGCAAGGTGATGACCTCCCCACTGTCGTCCCATTCCCGCAACTTCACGGGCAGTTAAGGCCCACCCACCAGCCCCGCTCGGTGCTTCATCCAGAGGTGCCGGACGGGGCTTCGCCGTATCCCGTACGCCGTCCGGTCGGCCGTGCCATCGTTGACCCCACCGCGAGCCCACATGAGGTGACCATGAATCAGGATGAGTTCGATCAGGCACAGGCGGCGATTGACCGGGCGTTCGAAAGTGGCGCCGAGGTCAACCGGGCACTGCTGTACGTCCAACAGCGCTTTAGCGGCGTTCCCTGCGTCGAGTGCAGGAGCAGTCACACCCGGGGAACTATCTACTTCAACATGGTGATGGTCTCGTGTGACGCGTGTGGGAGGGCGACACGGATCGCTCCCCTGGCTCACGTGTGGTCGCCCTCGCAAGCCCCGCAGCGCGGCGACGGCCGGCCCGCCCTCCTGGCTGTGGCCGGCAAGACCTGCCAGAGCTTGGGCCACAGGCGCCCGTAGTCGAAGCACCCCGCGTTCGCCCCGGGCGCGTGGGCTGACCTTGAGTTCTAGTGGTTGTCGCAACACCCCGGTTCAAGGGGTGCGATGGAGTGCGACGGGTATCCGTATGCGCAGTATATGGATGAGATAGCGGACTGGTACGGCACAGTCTTGGCGGCGCCTCGGCGCGAGAAGTCCGACCGGATGGCCCAAAGCCTCATCCTGACCCAACGGAACAGCTTCGCGCGCTAGGTCCAGGAGCAAGAGGGGCACCTCCCCTGCGCAGTCGCCAGCAGCTCTAGGTCCGCGACTTGCGCAACGAATGCCACGCGGCCCCGGCCAGCGCCCGCGCCGACCGGGGAAGCGACAAGTGCTCGTGTTCGCGGTACAGCTCCCAGTTGTACTGAACCAGCGACAACGAGGTGAACGTCAAAGGCGTGTCAGCCGTCGCCGCGAAGTCGATTTTCAGGACCACCTTGGACTCATCGAACATCCACGGATCGCCTCCACCGCACGTCCAGACATGCCAGCTCCCTTGCCCGGGCCCCGTCGGGCCAGCTGACCAACGACGGTAGAGGGGGTGACGCGCCGCGTCCATGCGCGTCGTCGCATAAAGACGTGGCTCAGGCCCCTCGGCGCCCGGCCGTGTGCGGCCCGATCGCCGGCCGGCCGCATGGCCGACGCGTGACCGACGACGCCCCGAGGCAGCCGGGACCACCGGGGAAAGCCAGGTACCATGGGGCGGCAGATAAGCCCCTGTAGCTGATGTTTCCGCAGGTCAGATGTCCTGCGAGCGGGTGCCCTGGAGGAACGTTCAAGTCCCCCTCGGGCACCGGCGAGAACCCCGGCATTTGCTGGGGTTTTTCTGTGTCCGGAGGCGGGCGCCACGAGTGTGGCCGGTCGTCCCGGAGATATAGCCGTTTTGACCGGAGCCGGTACCTTTGGCCTCTCCGGCAGCAGCCGCCCGCTGCGTTCCCAGAGATCCACGAGGCATGAACGTTTCCCTTTCCGACCGCATCCAGGGTGACCGCCCCGTCCGGGTGGGCGTGCTCGTCACCGCACTTCTCACGGCCTGCATCGCCTTCCAGCTCAACGCGAGCATGCTCAGCCCCGCGCTGAAGAGCATCGAGGACAGCCTCGGCGCCAGCTCCGCCGAGATCGGTCTCACCCAGACCGCGTTCTTCACCTCGGCCGCGCTCTTCTCGCTGTTCCTGCCGCGTCTCGGTGACGTGCTCGGCCGGCGCAAGGTGCTGGCCGGGATGCTGGCGCTGATGGCCATCGGGTGCGTGGTGGCCGCGCTGGCGACCAGCGTGCCCATGCTCTTCGTCGGCCGCGTCATCCAGGGCGCCTCCGGCCCGGTCGTCCCGCTGTGCCTGATCATGCTGCGGCAGGAGGTGACCGAGCCCAAGAAGTACGGCACCCTCCTCGGCGTGATCACCGCCGTCAACGGCGGCATCGCCGGCGTCGACTCCCTCGCGGGCGGCTACCTCGCCGACAACCACGGCTTCGGGTCCGTCTTCTGGGCGATGGCCGTCGTGGCGGTCGTCGCCACCGTGCTCGTCGCCACCCTGACCCCCGAGTCGAAGGTCCCCGCCGCCGACCGGATGGACTGGCCGGGCGTCGGCCTGCTGGTCGTCTCCGTCGGCTCGCTGCTCATCGCGCTCAACGAGGCGGGCAAGCTCGGCGCCGCCAACTGGACGCTCGTGGGTGTCCTCGTCGTCGTCTCCGCCGTCGCCTTCGCGCTGTTCTGGCGGCACGAGGACCGCAGCACCCACCCGCTGGTCGCCACCCGGCACCTGCGCCAGCGCTCGACCTGGGCGATCCTGCTGACCACCGTGCTCACCATGACGGGTGTGTTCGCCGTCATGAACGGCCTGATCCCGGCCTTCGCGCAGGACGCCAAGGCGGGGCTCGGCATGAGCGCCGAGCAGTCCGCCTGGTGGACCCTCACGCCGTACGCGCTCGCCGGACTGGCCATGGGCCCGGTCGCGGGCCGGCTCGCCGCCACCTTCGGCTACGGGCGGATCCTGCGCATCGGGCTCGTCGGGTCGGTCGCCTCGGTCGTCCTGATGATCCTCACCATGCCCGCGCACTCCCGCGTGCTGCTGCTGGTGGCCTCGGTGCTCGTGGGCATCACCTACGCGGGCGTGGCGAACATCGTCCTCAACGGGCTCGGCATCGTGCTGTCGCCGAGCGAGAACCCGGGCTTCCTGCCCGGGCTCAACGCGGGCGCCTTCAACCTCGGCGCCGGTCTCAGCTTCGCCCTGCTGTACGCGGTCAAGACCGCGACCGCCCCCTCGGACACGGCGTCGTCCACCGGCTACACCTCCGGCATGATCGCCGGTGTGGTCATCCTGGCCGTGGCCATCGCCACCTCCTTCCTGATCCCCAAGCCGGTGGCGGCCGAAGCGCACACCTGACGCGTCCCGTTCCCGTGTCCCCGCGGGGGCTGCCCCCGTGGCAGCCCCCGCGCGGTCATGTCGCGGGCCATGTGGCGTACCGGCGCATGCCGTACAGCAGCGGCGCCGGGCGGGGCTCCGGCGCCGTCCCCGTGCGGACGACCTCGCCCAGCACGATCGTGTGGTCGCCCGCCCGCGTGAGACGTGTCACCCGGCACTCCGCCCAGGTGTGCGCGTCCTGCGGGAGGACCGGGAGCCGCAGCCCCGGGGACAGGTGCCAGGGGACCCGTCCGAAGCGGCCCGCGTCCCTGGTGGCGAACGCCTCCGCCGCGCGCCGGCCCGGCCCGTGCAGCAGGTTCACGGCGAACCAGCCGTGCGCCTGAAGCACCGGGAGCGTGCTGCCGGTGCCGGAGGCGCAGACCAGGAGCAGCGGCGGGGCGAGGGAGACGCCGCACCAGGCGGTGCACGCGAAGCCGTACGGATTGCCGAGCCCGTCCTGGGTGGTCACCACGGCCACCCCGCTGGGATGGGAGGCCATCAGCGCGCGGAAGCCGTCGGGGTCGAGGGCGGTGAGCGTGGCCGTGCCGTCGTCGACGGCACCGCTCCTGCCGGATGCGGGTGTCATGGCGGGGTCCTCCCGAATGCGTTGGTCATGACGTCCTCGTCGGGTGTGCCGCCCGGGAGGCGACCGCCGCCGTGACCGTGACGCTCGCCACGCACAGCACCGTCACCATCCCGGCAAAGATGCCCGCCGCCGTCATCAGCGAGCCGTGCGACAGCAGCACGGCCACACCGACGACCGGCAGCGTCAGGCCCAGATACGCGGCGACGAAATAGCTGGAGACCAGCTCCGAGACCCGGCCGGGCGGCGCCTGCGACGCCACCAGCGCCAGGCCGGACTTGAAGGAGGTGCCCGCGCCCGCGCCCCCGAGCACCGAGCCGCACAGGAAGAGCGGCAGCGACGCGGCGGACAGCCCCGCCACGATCAGCGCGAGCCCCAGCGGCACGCCGGCCATGCCCACCGTCAGACCGGTGCGCGGCGGCAGCCGCACCGCGAACAGCTGGGCCGCCCCCGCGGAGCCGAAGGCGCTGAACGCCACCAGCCCGACCGCGAGATGACTGTGGTCGTGCAGGCCCTGGACCAGGAAGTTCCCCGCGAGCGAGGCCAGCAGCCCCAGCAGGGCGAAGGAGGCGAACACCGCGACCGCCGCGGCGGCGAAGCTCCGCCGCGCGGCCGCGGGCACGCCGAGCCGCTGCGGCCGGATCCCGCCGCCGCGCGGGGCGACGGGCTCCGGCAGCCGAGCCAGGGCGAGCCCCGGCAGCAGCAGGGCGGTCAGGACGGCGTACGGCAGGACGGTGGGGGAGGGGGCGTACTCCACCAGCAGCCCCGACAGCAGGGAACCGCAGCCCAGGCCCGCCATGTTGGTCACCGACGCGATCAGCGCCGCCCGGGGCCGGTCCGGGTGCAGCTCCGCCAGATAGGCGGTGGCCGCGCCCGTGGTCAGTCCGACGGAGATACCGGACAGGACCCGTCCGGCGAAGAGCCCGGGGAGCGTCGGGAAGACGATGAAGACGACGCCGCTGACCGCGGCCACCAGCAGCGCCGGGGCGAGCGTGGCCCGCCGCCCGATCTGGTCCGACAGGCCCCCGAACAGCAGCAGGGAGACCAGGATGCCGCCCGCGTACGCCGCGAAGACCAGGGCCACCACCGGCGGGGACAGGTGCAGGCGCTGCGCGTACAGCGCGTAGACGGGTGTGGGGATGGTGCCGCCCGCCATCACCACGAACAGCACATAGGTGACGACGGGCACGGCGGTGCGCGACGGGCCGGGCAGTGTCGGTACGGCGGTGGCGGGCGCGCTCCCGGTGGCGGCCTGCCCGTGCCGGCTGACGGCGCTCACCAGTCGAAGGCCGTCGCGTCGTGGAGATTGACGCCGAGGGCCGCCTTGCCGAGGTACTCCAGGCACTCCTCCGGCTTGGCGGGCATGACGGAGGCGAACGACGCCTCCCGCAGCAGCCGTTCCAGCGGCAGCGAGCGGCTGAGCGCCGCCGACCCGCAGATGCGGACGGCGTCCTGGGCGAGCGCCGGGCCGACCTCGCCGACGACGTACTTCGCGGCGTGCACCGCCGCGTTGGCCTCCACCGTGCCCCGCCCGCTGTCGATCCGCGCGCCCGCCTCGTGGACCAGCGCCCGTGCCGCGCTGAGCCGCGCGGACATCCGGCCGAGCTCCCGTCGCAGCACGGGGGAGGAGGCGCGGCGGGGCGAGGCGGCGACGTGGTCGGTGGTGAAGCGCAGGACCGCCTCGGCGATGCCCAGATACGCCCCGGTGTAGCCGGAGATCATCCAGTGGGGCTCGCGCACCAGCTTGTACATCGACATCCCCTCGACCCCGAGGAAGAGCCGGGAGCGTGGCACCGGCACGGCGTCGAGGACCATGCCCGCGGTGCTGGTGCCGTACATCGCGGACAGGCTGTGCACCTCGCCGAAGCGCACGCCCGGGTCGTCGGCGGCCACCACGAAGTGCGAGACCTCGCCGCTGCCCTCCGTCCCTTCGGCGCGGGCCGCGACCACGTAGTAGTCGGCCACCCGCGCCAGCGAGACGAACGACTTCTCGCCGGTCAGGACGTAGCCCCGGCCGTCGGCGGAGGGGCGGTACGTGGTGCGCACGCCGCGCAGCTTGGCGCCGCTCCCGGCCTCGGAGGTGGCGGACGCGAAGATCTTCCGGCCGCCCACCACCTCCTCGTACAGCCAGGAGCGGAAGGCCTCCGCGGCGGGCGGCAGCGGTGTGGACGCCGACTCGCACAGCGAGCCGATGGCGACGTTGTGCATGTTGAAGCCGAGGGCGGCGGCGCCGTTGTGGGCGCCCAGCACGGCCAGCACGCGGGAGTAGCCGGCGAAGCCGAGCCCGGCGCCGCCCGCCTCCCGCGGCACGAGCAGCCCCAGCAGGCCCGCGTCCTTGAGGACGCGGTACGTCTCGTGTCCGTCGGAACGGCCGGCGTCCACGTCGGCGGCCAGCGGCGCGAGGGCCGCGCCCGTCTTCTCGGCGAGTTCGAGGAGTTCTTCGAGGTCGGTGGGCAGGGACTCGATGGGCATGGACAGGGCCATGAGGGGCCTTTCGGGAATCAGTTCTCTACGGGAAGGCCGAATTCTCGGGCGACGCCCACGCGCAGCAGGTCGTTCGGACCGGCGTAGGTGAGGGCCGCCATGGGGCTGTGCAGGTCCGCGGGGAGTTCGGAGTCGGCGATGAAGGCCCGGACGCCCGAGAGCGCGGTGGCGTGGCCCGTCAGCCGGACGTAGTCCTCCGACACGGAGATCTTGGTGAGCGCCGCCTCGGCGGACAGCCGGCGCGTGGGCGTGCCCGCGTCGAACCGTGCCGCCATGCCGTACAGCAGGCCGCGGGAGCGGTGTAAGGCCAGCGCCATGTCGCTGACGTGGGCGGCCACTTGGTGGCTGGCGCCCATCCTGCGGCCGAAGTGGTCGCGCTCGGCCGCCCAGGTGGTGATCCGCTGGAGCGTGCGCCGCATCGGGCCGAGGGCGTAGCCGAGCAGCAGGGCCCGCTCCCAGGTGGTGGTGGAGGAGAGGACGGCGAGGCCGGAGCCCTCCGCGCCGATCCGCTGCTCCGCGGTCAGGCGTACGCCGTCGAAGGCGAGCTCTCCCATGGGCACACCCGGCAGCGCGGTCTTGGCGAACGCGTCGGCGCGGGTCACCCCCGGCGTGTCGACGGGGAAGAGGAAGGCGGACAGAGCGAACGGCGACCGGTTCTCCTCGGTGCGGGCGAAGACCAGGGCCAGATCGGCCACCGGGGCCGCGGTGATGAAGGTCTTGGCGCCGTCCAGCACATAGCCGCCGTCCGCGCGGCGGGCCCGGGTGTCCATCGACAGGGGGTCGCTGCCGCCCTTGCGCTCGGTCAGCGCGTGGCACAGCAGGACCCGGCCGTCCTGGAGGTGGGCGAGGGAGCGCCACGCGTCCTCGGGGAGCACCGCGCGCAGGGGGTACTGCATGCCGAAGACCTGGGACGCCAGGGCGTAGACGACCCCGGGGTCGACGCCCGCCAGGCCGATGCCCTCGATCATCGCCAGGGAGCGGGTGACGGGCCCGGGCTCCGCGGGCTCCGGCTCCGGCGGGTCCAGCCGCAGCACCCCGAGCCCGGCGAGCGCCTCCCACTGGTCGCGGAAGCCCTTGCCGGCCAGCTGCTCGGCCAGGGGCCGGGCCCGGTCGCGGTACGCGCTCACCACGGCCTCGGTCGCGGTGGGGCCGGTGCGCAGCAGGCGGTCGGTCGCGGTCATCGCGCGGCCCCCGCCCCGATGTCGGCGAGGACGGCCCACAGGGCCGCGGGGCTGCGGAAGTTGGCCGCGACGATCTCGGTGTCCGGCAGGGTGAGACCGGCCTCGGCGTCGAGGGCGGTGACGATCTGCATGATGGTGAGCGAGTCGAGCAGGCCCAGTTCGAGCAGAGGGGTGTCGGGGAGGAGCCGCTGGGGCTCCTCCCCCCGACCCCATGTGATCTTGCTGCTGATCAGGGCGCAGAGGTCTTCCACGGTGTGCACAGTAGGGCTCCTTCGGTGGGAGGTTCAGGCGGTGGCGGCGGAGAGCGCGCGGCGGTCGACCTTGCCGCGGGCGTTGACGGGCAGCGGGCCGGTGGTGACGACCCGGTCGGGCAGCATGCGCAGGGGCAGGACGCCGCGCAGCCCCGCGAGGATGTCCTCCGCGGTCGCGGCGGTCTCGGCGTACGCCCAGATCTCGCCGCGGTGCGGGCCGTCCTTGGCGACGACCGCGGCCGCGCCGACCCGCGGCAGGCCGAGCACGGCGCTCTCGACGTCGAGCAGGTCGATGCGGTGGCCGCGCCGCTTGACCTGCGAGTCGCCGCGGCCGCGCAGGAACACCCGGCCGTCCTCGGTGATCCGGCCGATGTCACCGGTGGCGTACGCGCGGCGGGGCACACCGTCGCGGAAGACGACGGTGCGGGTGGGGTCGGTCAGCTCCCCGTCCTGGAGGTAGCCCTGGAAGACGGTGGCCCCGGCGACGAAGATCTCGCCCTGGCCGTCCGTGGGCCGGCCGTACTCGTCGAGGACGTCGACGGTGTCGCCCTCCACGGCCCGGCCGATGGTGATCTCCTCCTCCGCGGTCCAGTCGGCGGGCACCCGGCTGTAGGTGCACACATTGGTCTCGGTGGGTCCGTAGAGGTTGTAGAAGGGGATGTCGCCCAGGAGGCCGAGGCAGCGCTCCAGGGGGCGCGGTGGGAACGGCTCGCCCGCGAAGGCCGCGACGCGCAGCGAGGCGGGGAACCGCTCGGCGAGGCCGCCCTGTTCGAGCATGCCCTGATAGAGCGAGGGCACCGCGTAGAAGGCGCTGATCCGCTGTTCCGTGAGCCAGCCGACGACGTCGCGCGGGAAGGCCCGCAGCACGTCGGGCATCAGGACGGCGCAGGCGCCCGCGGCCGCCGTGCCGAACAGGTCGAAGGTCGTGAGGTCGAAGGTGAGCGCGGCCTGCGAGCCGACCCGGTCCGTCTCGGTCAGGCCGAGCTCGGTGGCGGCCCAGAGGGCGAAGTGGGCGACGTTGGCGTGGGAGAGCAGGACGCCCTTGGGGCGGCCGGTGCTCCCGGAGGTGAACAGGACGTAGCCGCCGCGGTCGGCCGGGGCGGGCAGGGGCGCGGGCCGGTCCGCGGCGGGGACGGTGCGGATCCAGTGGAGGCCATGCCCCAGCTCGCCCTCCGGCGGCGGGTTCGGCCCCGGGGCGACCGCCTCCGCCGCGGCCTCGCGGGCTCCCGTCAGGGCCCGGCCGGAGGTGAGCAGGACGGAGATCCCCGCGCCGCGCACCATATGCGCGGTCCGTACGGGCGGGTCCGCGACGTCGAGCGGGGCGACGACCGCCCCGGCGCGCAGCCCCGCGTAGATGCCGAGGACCGCCGCCGTCCCCTTGGGGGCGTGCACGCCCACCCGGTCGCCGGGCGCGACCCCGGCCGCGGCCAGCCGGCGCGCCAACTCCTCGACAGTCCGGTCCAGTTCGGCGTACGTCCAGGTGCGGCCTTCGGCTGTCAGGGCCGGTCGGCCGGGGTGGCGGTGGGCGGAGGCGGTGAGCAGGGCGTCCAGTCGGACGTCGTCGGTGTCGCTCATGGGTGGGTCTCCTGGCGCGGCGCGGGGTCGGCGAGGGGTCCGGAGAGAGATTCGGTGAGGGATCCGGAGAGGGATTCAGTGAGGGAATCGGTGAGGAAGGTGTGGACGGCCTCGATCACGTCGTCGGTCCGTTCCAGGTGCGGGGTGTGGCCGCAGCCGGCCAGCTCCAGGCGCCGTACGGGGCCGGGCAAGGCGCGCTGCGCCGCGTCGAGGTGGGCCATGGTGCCGTAGCGGTCGCGGTCGCCCTGGACGAGGAGGACGGGGGCGGTGACGCCGGCGAGATCGGGCCCGATGTCCCAGCCGCGGAACTCCGGCGAGAGCCACGCCTGGCTCCAGCCGTGGAAGACGGCTCCCGGGTCCTGGTGGTAGAAGGCCAGCTCACGGGCCAGCGGGCCGGAGGTGAAGGCGGCGCGCGCCGCTTCGATGCCCCGCAGCGTGCGGTCCTCCACGAAGAGGTGCGGGGCCATGGCCACGGCCGCTTCGACGGGGTGCGCGGCCGCGTGCAGCAGCGCGATCGAGGCTCCGTCGCTGTGGCCGACGAGCACGGGCCGGCCCATGCCGAGCCGGTCGAGGAGCTCGGGCAGGACCTCGTGCGCCTCCTCGTGCATATAGCGGGGCGACCTCGGCAGCCGGGCCGGGCCCGAACTGCCGTAACCGTGGCGGGAGAAGACCAGGGCGCGCCGCCCGGTGGCCGCCGCCAGCCGGGCGGGAAAGCGCCGCCACATGGCGATGCAGCCGAGTCCTTCATGAAGGAGAACCAGCGGCGCCGCTCCGGGATCACCCCCGAGCACCGTGTATTCGACGGGACCGCGCGATAACTCGATGGTGGACATCCGATGTCCTCGCTGTGAGTGCCGGTTGGATGAACAGTCGGGTGAACGGCTGGGTGAACAGCTGGGTGAACAGGGGAACGCCGAACGGCGGCGGGACCGATGCTTGCTCACGGCAATGCCTCCGTCAACTCCTTTCTGGATTCGGGGAGTTGAATCAGAAGCGACGGCGAGCACGGTAAACTGCGCGGACCGCGGAATGTGAAATTCCCGCCGCGGCGGGGTGTGGTGCACCCGTCCGGCAGGGCCCTCCCGGGTGTACGGGCAGGAGGATCGGGCCCGTCCGCGAGCAACCGTCATGTCGCGGTGTGCGTCCTCCAGTTGGCGCGTCTATCCATTCGGGAAGATCCTCCGGCCCCCTTCCGCGGGCTGGGGGAGCCGCCGGGTGAAAGGCGTTACGGCCGCGATAAAACGATGGTGTCGTGCCGCGCGTCGCGGCTACCCTCAACTGCCCTTTATTTCGCGGATCCGACGCCATTCCGTGCGCACCGGACGCCATTTCCCGCGAGCCGCCCGAGGGCTCCGCAGGGGCTGTCCTGGAGGATTTCCTCCAGACCCTCGAATCCTCCCCTTACCGCCTCGCGCGGCCTGTTCTCGTGCCGATGGTGCCGGCGGCCCATCCGAGTCGGTGGATCGTGCGGGAAGTGTGGTCCCCGGGGGTGTAGTCACGTGTCGTAAAAGTCCTCCCCGTTTCCCGCTCCGCGCCGTGTCCGTCGGTGCCCCCGGAATCGGCGGCCATCGGAATGCGCGACAAGAGGCGTGGCCGTCAGGGCGTAGGGGAACGTACGGCAGGCGACGGTGCGCGGCCGCCCGCGGTGCGTAGCGGCGGGGTGCCCGCGGAGGGACGCCGCGCTTGATGGGCGCGTGCCCGGAGTCGTTCCGTCGCGCGTGGCGGCCCGGTGCCGGGGGCACGGCACCCGTACGCCAGCCGAAGACGCCGGGCCCGCCGGGGGCGGTGGCTGGTGACTCATATCGGACAGTGGAGGCCGTACCTGGCGAAATGACCCCGCCCTGGGTCCGTAGGTGCGCCGGAGCGGGGCGCGGCAGCGGGGCGAGCCGCGCCCCCGTCACGCGGGGCATCCTCCTGGCCGCCTCGCCTCGCCCTGCCGCTAAGTGGTCTGCGTCGTAAATCCTTCGGGGGTTGATCATGCGGCTGGGGCGGCGGAGGATTCTTCTGGGTGATCGGCGGTGTGCCGGTCGAGTC
>NZ_JBFBBD010000103.1:0-23619 GCF_040689515.1 Streptomyces sp. NPDC051173 | reverse complement strand
GCGTCCCAGCCATACGGCTGAGGACGGGGTATTTTATAGTCTGGCGTTGACTTTTGGCACGCTGTTGAGTTCTCAAGGAACGGACGCTTCCTTTGGCCCCGCTTCCGGGCCCTCCGGGCGCTTCCCTTCGGTGTTCCACCACTCTATCAGGAGTTTTTCCGCTCCCTTACCGCTCGCTTTCCGCAGTCACAATGGACACACGGGCACACAGGCGGATCCGGGAAAAGGATCATATCCGATAGGTGCCACCCCTCGCCTTGCCAGCAGTTGACTGCGGGCCTCGGTCGTGGGCAGGGATCTGACAGTACAGCTACCGGCGGGGCGAGGCAAATCGATTCCGGGGCCGTCCCCCGCGCATAGGAGGGGCCTCCGGGGGCTGCGCCGGGTGGCCCTCACTCGTGCGGAATCCGCAGTTCCTATGACATACGCTTCTGGCCAGCGCGCCGTCCAGGACAGGCAGTGACGGCGTGTGATGAATCTTCACCCCTGGGAGGCTTCCCATGACCACCGTGACGTCCCCTCTTGCCGGACGTGCCATCGGACTCGCGGCAGTGCCCGATCCGGTCTTCTCCGGCGCGATGGTGGGACCCGGTACCGCTATCGACCCCGTGCGCGAGCCCTCGGCCGCGGTCTCGCCCGTCGACGGCGTCATCGTTTCGCTCCACCCCCACGCGTTCGTCGTCGTCGACGGCGAGGGGCACGGCGTGCTGACGCACCTCGGCATCGACACCGTCCAGCTCAACGGCGAGGGCTTCGAGCTGCTCGTCAACAAGGGCGACACGGTCACGCGCGGCCAGGAGGTCGTGCGTTGGAACCCGGTCGCCGTCGAAGAGGCCGGCAAGTCGCCGATCTGCCCGGTCGTCGCGCTCGAGGCCGTGGCCGACTCGCTCGGCGACGTGCGCGAGGACGGCGACGTCAAGGCGGGCGACCAGCTCTTCAGCTGGCAGTGAGCCGGCCCCGTCCCTGAGGACAGACAGGGACGGCACGTACGACATCCACCGCGGCGGTCCGAGCCGCCGCATCAACGGAGACGGGTGAAATGGAGACAACGCTGCGAGGCGTCGGCGTGAGCCACGGTGTGGCGATCGGCGAGGTGCGGCACATGGGCACGGCGGTGCTGGAGCCGCCGGCGAAGCAGATCCCGACGGACGAGGCGCCGCGCGAACAGGGCCGCGCCCGCCAGGCCGTGGAGGCTGTCGCCGCCGACCTCATCGCGCGCGGCAACCTGGCCGGCGGCGAGGCCCAGCACGTGCTCGAGGCCCAGGCCATGATGGCGCAGGACCCGGAGCTCATGGCGGATGTCGAGCGGCGCATCACCGTCGGCAGCACCGCCGAGCGCGCGGTCTACGACGCCTTCGCCGCCTACCGCGCGCTGCTCGCCAACGCGGGTGAGTACCTGGCCGGCCGGGTGGCCGACCTCGACGACGTGCGGAACCGTATCGTCGCGCGGCTGCTGGGCGTTCCGATGCCGGGCGTGCCCGACAGTGACGAGCCGTACGTGCTGATCGCGCGGGACCTCGCACCCGCCGACACCGCGCTGCTCGACCCGACCCTGGTGCTCGGCTTCGTGACCGAGGAGGGCGGGCCGACCAGCCACAGCGCCATCCTGGCCCGGGCGCTGGGCGTGCCCGCGGTCGTCGCCCTGCCGGGCGCCGGTGAGCTGGCCGAGGGCACGGTCGTGGCCGTGGACGGCAGCACGGGTGACATCTTCGTGGAGCCGAGCGACGAGAAGCGCGCGGAGCTGACGAAGGCCGCCGAGGCGCGCAAGGCCGCGTTGACCGCTTCGTCCGGGCCGGGTGCGACGTCCGACGGGCACAAGGTGCCGCTGCTGGCGAACGTCGGCGGTCCGGCCGATGTGCCGGCCGCGGTCGAGGCCGGTGCGGAGGGCGTGGGCCTGTTCCGTACCGAGTTCCTCTTCCTGGACGACAGCCAGAAGGCGCCGTCCGAGGCCAAGCAGGTCGAGGCGTACCGCAAGGTGCTGGAGGCGTTCCCCGAGGGCCGCGTGGTCGTGCGGGTGCTGGACGCGGGCGCGGACAAGCCGCTCGACTTCCTGACGCCAGCCGACGAGCCGAACCCCGCCCTGGGCGTGCGCGGTCTGCGCACGCTGCTGGACCACCCCGAGGTGCTGCGGACGCAGCTCACCGCGCTGGCCAAGGCCGCCGAGGGGCTGCCCGTCTACCTCGAGGTCATGGCCCCGATGGTCGCGGACCGTACGGACGCGAAGGCGTTCGCCGACGCGTGCCGTGAGGCGGGGCTGCGTGCCAAGTTCGGCGCGATGGTGGAGATTCCCTCCGCCGCGCTGCGGGCCCGCTCGATCCTGCAGGAGGTGGAGTTCCTGTCGCTGGGCACCAACGACCTGGCGCAGTACACCTTCGCCGCCGACCGTCAGGTCGGTGCGGTGTCGCGGCTCCAGGACCCGTGGCAGCCGGCGCTGCTCGACCTGGTCGCGGCGTCCGCCGAGGCCGCGAAGGCCGAGGGCAAGAGCTGTGGTGTCTGCGGTGAGGCCGCGGCGGACCCGCTGCTGGCCTGTGTGCTGACCGGTCTGGGTGTGACCAGCTTGTCCATGGGCGCCGCGTCCATTCCTTATGTGCGCGCGACCCTGGCCAAGCACACGCTCGCGCAGTGCGAGCGCGCGGCTGCCGCTGCCCGTGCGACGGACTCCGCCGAGGAGGCCCGTGTGGCCGCGCAGGCGGTGCTGTCCGGCGAGTGAGCCGGTGACATGCTGACGCGTCGTCAGATGTGGGAGGTGCCCCGCCGGGTCGGCGGGGCACCTTTCGCGTTTCAGGCCGTGGGGTGCCCGTCTCCTTCCGTGGGCTCGGTGAGGTGCAGACCCGCGCGGTAGTCGACGCCGGGCTCGGGCGGCACCGGTTCGCCGGTCCGGGCGTCGGTGCAGTAGGCGGCGAAGACCTCCGCCTCACTGAGCGGCCTGAGCCAGCCGTCGCGCAGGCTCCAGCCCCGGACCGTGTCGCGGTGGCCGGGCGCCGCGGTGCGCATGACGACTCCGCCCGGCCGGTCCGTGGCGATGCCCGCCGCCAGGACCGTGCAGAACACGAGGGCGGCGGCTTCCCCGAGGTGCAGCTCGCCGCCGTCGCCGTGTTCCGCGTGGAGGACGGCGACGAGCGGGGTGGCGCCTTCGGCGGGGACGCTGCACACGAGGTGGTGCCTGCCGGGGCCGGCCGCCTCGATGAGCTTCCGCAGGGCCTGGGTGGCGCGGGCGAAGGCGGCCCGGCCGATGTCCTCCCCGCAGGAGGCGCAGTCGCCGCCGCGGGTGAGCAGTGACGAGGCGTACTCCCATGTCGCCTGCTGTTCTGCCTCGTTGACGAGCTGGGGCAGGAGTCTGCGGATCGGCTGGCCCTCGTAGGTGACTCTGGCGCCCGTCGCCGCGACCTCTGCCGTATAGCGGGTGCGGCTGGCCGGGGTGTCGGGGTCGAGGTGGGCGTCCGCGCAGAACTCCTCGTAGTCGACGGGGTCGAAGAGGGCCACGCTGGTGTGCGTGCCCTGGGCGGCGAGTGACCGCAGCAGCCCCTCCATCTGCCGTAGATACGTCGCGTGGTCGTCGAACAGGAACGATCCGTACCGCCTCATGGCGGCGAAGTCCTGCTCGTCCGCCAGCACGGCCACCGTGCTGGGCACTTCTCGGCGCAGTGCGCGCCGCGTCGCCGGTCGTCGGTTGCCGCTGTTCCTGGTGTACGCCATGGTTCCCCCTCAGCACAGACGATCAATGCTCACTCACCGTAACCGGTGGCACTGACAACGCCGTTGTGCCGCGGTCGCGCACCAGGTGCCGCTGGGTGCAGCAGACCACGGCGAGGGCGGCGCCGAGGCCGAGCCAGCCGGCGGGGCCGGTGGCGATGGCGCAGGTCATGGCGAGGGGTCCGATGCTGCGCTGGGCGGCTTGGGCGAGGCCGTGGACGCCGAGGTAGGCGCCTTGGGCGGTGGGTGGGGCGAGGGTTACGGAGAGTTCCCAGGAGACGGTGGCATGCAGCATCTCGGCGACGGTGAAGGCGGTCGCGGCGAGGGTGAGGGCGAGGGTGGCGAGCCAGGGTGTCGCGACGACCGAGGCCGCGAGGGCGGCGCCTCCGGCGAGGAAGGCGGCGCCCAGTGGGAGAAGGGTGGCGCGTGCGGCGCGCGGGGTGTTGCCGAAGCGGGCGAGGGGGACCTGGAAGCAGACCACGAGCAGGTTGTTGAGGACGAGGAGGAGCGGTACGGCCTGATGCGGTGCGGTGGTGGCGGTCACGGTCCACAGCGGGAGGCCGATCTTGAAGACGGGGGCGTGTGACGCGACCACCCTGGCCCGGCACGACGGGCGGCTGCTGCTGACGTCGGGCTGGGTGAGTCACGCCTTGCAGGAGACGGTGGCGAGCCTGCTGACGGACCCCGCCGCCCAGGATCTCGTACGGCAGGCGGACGCCGCCTACGCGCTGCGGCGGCGGACGCTGCTGGACGAGCTGGCGCGGCGCGGGATCGCGGCGCACGGGGCGAGCGGCCTGAACGTCTGGGTGCCGGTGCGGGACGAGGCGGCGGTGGTCAACGGGCTGCGGTCGTCGGGGTGGTGGGTGGCCGCGGGAGCGCGCTTCCGGTCGGCGGCGGGGCCAGGGGTGCGGGTCACCGTGACGGAGCTGTCCCCGTCGGAGGCCGGGCGGTTCGCGGCCGACTTCGCGGAGGCGCTGGGGGAACGGCAGGCGACGTACGGAGGGTGAGGCGGGTGGACGGGGTTCCCCGCCCACCCGCTCCGTGGCCGATCAACAGGGATGGTCAGGAGGGAGCGGACCCGTCCGTCACGCCCGCTCGCGGCCCAGCTTCTCGTAGAAGTGCAGCAGCTCGACGTTGTCGACGGAACCGGGGTTGACCGCCTTCTCCAGGGGCGTGCCCTGGAGAAGGCGCTTGACGGGGACCTCTATCCGCTTGCCGGTGAGCGTGTGCGGGATGCCCGTGACCTCGATGACCTCGTCGGGGACGTGACGCGGTGAGAGCTGCTCACGGATGGTGCGCTTGATGCGGCCGAGGAGCTCCTCGTCCAGCGTGGCACCGGGGGCGAGGTGGACGAAGAGCGGCATCCAGTAGCCGCCGTCGGGCCGTTCGACGCCGATGACGAGGGACTCGCGGATCTCGGGGAGCCGCTCGACGGCCTCGTAGATGTCCGAGGAACCCATCCGGACGCCCTGGCGGTTGAGGGTGGAGTCGGAGCGGCCGTGGATGACGACGCTGCCGCGCGAGGTGAGGGTGATCCAGTCACCGTGCCGCCAGACGCCGGGGAACATCTCGAAATAACTGTCGCGGTAACGGCTGCCGTCGGGGTCGTTCCAGAAGCGGACCGGCATGGACGGCATGGGGGCCGCGACGATCAGCTCGCCGACCTCGTCGACGACGGGCTCGCCGTGCGCGTCCCACGCCTGGAGGTCCGTGCCGAGGCAGGGGGCCTGGAGCTCGCCGATGTGCACCGGGAGCGTGGGCACGGCGCCGGCGAAGCAGCTGCACACGTCCGTGCCGCCGCTGACGGAGGCGATCCACATGTCGGCGGCGACCTCGTCGTGGAGCCAGCGGAAGCCGTCGGGGGGCAGCGGTGAGCCCGTGGTGGCCACGCATCTGACGCGGGAGAGGTCGAAGTCGCGGCCCGGGTGGACCTCGGCCTTGCGGCAGGCCATCACATAGGCGGCGGAGGTGCCGAAGAGCGTGGCTCCGGTGCGCTCGGCGACGCGCCACTGGGCCGCGGTGTCGGGGTGGCCGGGGCTGCCGTCGTAGAGCACGACGGTGGAGCCCACCAGGAGGCCGGAGACGAGGAAGTTCCACATCATCCAGCCGGTGGAGGTGTACCAGAAGAAGCGGTCGCCCGGGCCCAGGTCGCAGTGCAGGGCGAGCTGCTTGACGTGCTCGACGAGGATGCCGCCCTGGGACTGCACGATGGCCTTGGGCAGACCGGTGGTGCCCGACGAATAGAGCACCCACAGCGGGTGGTCGAAGGGGACCTGCTCGAAGACGGGCTCCACCGTGCCGGAGGTGAGGGCGTCCCACTCCAGCGCGCCCTCGGGGGCCGGGGTGCCCAACAGCGGGATGTGCACCACGGCGCGCACCGTGGGCAGCCCCGCCCGCAGCTCGGTGACGGTGTCGGCCCGCTCGTGGCGCTTGCCGCCGTAGTGATAGCCGTCGACGGCGAACAGCACGACCGGCTCCACCTGCTGGAAGCGGTCGAGGACGCTGCGGGCCCCGAAGTCGGGGGCGCAGGAGGTCCAGACTCCGCCGACGGCCGCGGTGGCGAGCAGGGCGACGACGGCGTGCGGGACGTTGGGCAGATACGCGCTGACGCGGTCACCGGGACGGACTCCGAGCCTGCGGAGCTCGGCGGCCAGCGAGCCCACCTGGGCGCGCAGCTCGGCCCAGGTCACCGGGCGCGGATCGTGCGTCTCGTCGGTGTGCAGCAGGGCCGGCTCGTGGGCGCGGGCGGGGTCCTCGGCGGTGCGCAGGGCGTGCTCGGCGTAGTTGAGCGTGGCGCCGGGGAACCATACGGCGCCGGGCATCGCGGGGTCGGCGAGGACCCTCTCGTACGGGCTGGAGAAGCGCACGTCGCACCACTCGGTGACGGCCTGCCAGAAGCGCTCCAGCTCCGTCACGGACCAGCGGTGCAGGGCGGCGTAGCTCGCGGCGGGGTCGCCGGGGACGGGGGCGGGCGCGCCGTGCTGCTCGGCGGCCCAGCGGTGGAAGCGGGTGACCTGTGCGCGGGCGACGCGGCCCTCGCCGGGGCTCCAGAGGGGCTCCGGTCGGTCGGCGGGCTGCGGTGCGGTGGTCATCGTGGCTGCTCCCGGCTGTACGCGTCGTGGGCGTCGCCGCGCACGCCGTCTGGGTGCCGTGCGTGACGCGGCTGAGCAGGACGATGCCACGTGATCGACTCGCGCACCAGCCCTGTGGATAACCCGTGAGCGGGCCCACTGGTGTCCGCTGGATCCCCCGGGGGTGAACGAGTGTTGAACGGAGCGCCGCCCCGGGAGTGGCGGTGGCAGGCTGAGCAGCATGGATGCGCGTGATCTGCTGCGGTTAGTGAATACGGTCGGGACGGCACGGGGCCTGCGGTCCCTGCGGTGGGCCTGGCGCAGGCGGTGGGCGGACGCAGCAGGTCTGCCCCGGCGGGGCGCGGAGCGGGCGCGGGTGCCGGGGGCGGTGCGCGGGGCAGAGTCGCTGCCGGGCGGCGGGGTGGTGCGGTTCGCGCGGTCGTCGCTGCGGGTGCGGGTGGCGGTGGGCGGCGCGGTGTTCTGCGGCTGGGACGGCGCGGAGCCGGAGCCGTCGTACGCCTTGGCGGGACAGGTGCCGGAGGCGGACGAGCGCGCGGTGCTGGAGCCCGACACCGACGGCGGCTGGCGCGTGGTGTCCGAGAGGGTCCTGGTGGTCGTGGGACGCCACGGCGCGGTGGAGGTGCGGACGCCGGGCGGGGTGGTGCTGCGGCGCGATCTGCCGCCGCGGTGGTGGGAACCGGTGGATCCGGCGGCCCGGGAGGTGGTGGAGGCGCGGTGGACGCAGCGGTCCGAAGTGGCGGCCGACGCGCGGTTCTTCGGCCTGGGGGGCAGGGCGGCGGGGCCCCGGTTGCGGGACGGTTCGTACCGCCTGTGGAACACCGACCCCGGCGGTGCCTTCGAGCCGGGTGACGATCCGCTGTACATCACGATGCCCGTGCAGTTGGTGGTCGCGGACGCGGGTACGCATCTGGCCTTCCACGACAACACCTGGGACGGCCGGGTGACGTTGCGCGAGGGTGAGGAGGGCGCCGGGTCGGGCCACGACCGGCCGGGCAGCTGCGAGGTACGGATGGACGGCGGTCCGCTGCGCTCCTGGGTGGTGGTGGGCACGCCCGCGCGCGTGCTGCACACCTGGTCCTCACTGACGGGAGCCCCGGCCCTGCCGCCTGCCTGGGCACTCGGACCGCAGCACTCGCGCTGGGGGTTCGGCAGCGAGCGGGAGGTGCGCAGGGTCGTCGCGGGGTACCGGGAGCGCGGGCTGCCGCTGTCCGCGGTGCACCTGGACATCGATCACTATCAGGGGCATCGCGTCTTCACTGTGGACCGGCAGCGGTTCCCCGATCTGCCCGGTCTGGCAGCCGAGTTGCGGGAGCAGGGGGTGCGGCTGGTGTCCATCGTGGACCCCGCCGTGAAGGCCCGGCCGGGGGTCGCGGTGTACGACAGCGGCACGGCGGCCGGTGCGTTCGTGCGGGACGCGCGCGGGCGGGAGGTGCGCGGCGAGGTGTGGCCCGGTGAGTCCGTCTTCCCCGACTTCACCGATCCCGGGGTGCGCCAGTGGTGGGGCGGGCTGTACGCGGAGCGGCTGGCGCAGGGCTTCTCCGGGGTGTGGCACGACATGAACGAGCCGGTGTCGTTCGCGGCGTTCGGCGATCCGTCGCTGCCGCGTTCCGCCCGGCACTCGCTGGAGGGCCGGGGAGGTGACCACCGGGCGGCGCACAATGTGTACGGGCTGGGCATGGCGCGCGCGGGTTACGAGGGGCTGCGCGAACTGCGTCCGGAGGAGCGTCCGTTCCTGTTCTCCCGGTCGGGCTGGGCGGGCATGCAGCGCTACGGCGGCACGTGGTCCGGTGATGTGGCGACCGGCTGGCCTGGGCTGCGCGCGTCGCTGGCGCTGGTCCTGGGGCTGGGGCTGTGCGGAGTGCCGTATTCGGGCCCGGACGTCGGCGGTTTCACCGGTCATCCGTCGCCGGAGCTCTTCCTGCGCTGGTTCCAGCTGGGCGCGTATCTGCCGCTGTTCCGTACGCACGCGGCGCACGACGCGGGCCGCCGGGAGCCGTGGGAGTTCGGGACGGAGGTGCTGGAGCACGCGGGTGCGGCACTGCGGGAGCGGATGCGGCTGTTGCCGTATTTCGTGACGCTCGCGCACCTGGCCCAGCGCACGGGCGCGCCGTACGTGCGGCCGGTGTGGTGGCGTTCGCCGGAGGACCGTGCCCTGCGTGACTGCGAGGACGCGTTCCTGCTGGGTGATTCGCTGCTGGTGGCGCCGGTGCTGGAGCAGGGCGCCGACCGGCGGGCGGTGCGGCTGCCGCGCGGGCGGTGGTACGACACGGCGACGGGGCAGGCGCACGAGGGGCCGGGGCAGGTGCTGCTGGACGCTTCCCTGTCGCGCGTGCCGGTGCTGGCGCGGGCGGGTTCCGTGGTGCCGGTGACCGGGGCGGACGGTGGGGTGGAGCTGGAGGTGTGGGCGCCGGCGGCCGGTCGTACGGGTGGCGGGGTGCTGGTGCCGGACACGGGTGAAGGGTGGGCCGCACCGTCGGTCGCGCGCTTCACGACGCGGCTGCGCGACGGTGTGGTCGAGGTGGAGCGGGAGGGGGCGGAGCACGTGGGTTATCCGGTCCGGGTGCGCGGTGCCGCGGACGGCACTCTCCCCCGGCCCGGCCGCTCCCTGGACCGGAGTTCCGCTCCGGAAGGGCCGCAAGGGTCGTAAGAGGCTTTTCGTGTGCGCCCGGTGCCCCGGTTTCCCGTACGCGCCCGCGCTCCGCAGCGGCGGACCACGGCGGGGCGCGGATACCGAAGGGCTCTTCCGCGTGCGCCCGCGCTCTGGTACCTGGGACACCATGTCGAGACTCTCCGCAGCGCTGCGCGCCCTCGCTCTGCCTCTGGCCGGCCTCCTGGCCCTCTCCTCCGCCCCGGCCGCGCACGCCCGGCCGACGGAGCGGAGACCGCCCGCCGGTTTCGTGGCACTGTCCGACGTCGATCCGACGATCCTCCAGGAGGTGCGGTACGCCACCGCGCACAACTTCACCGGCCATCGTGTCGACGGCTACCGGCGCCCCGTGTGCGTCCTCACCCGTCAGGCCGCCCGGGCGCTGCACCGGGCGCAGCGTGCCCTGCTGCCGTGGGGTTACAGCCTCAAGGTGTACGACTGCTACCGGCCGCAGCGGGCGGTCGACGACTTCGTGGCCTGGGCGAAGAATCTCGCGGACGAGCGGATGAAGGGGGAGTTCTACCCCCGGGTCGACAAGTCGCGGCTTTTTGACGACGGTTACATCGCCGCGAAGTCAGGGCACAGCAGGGGCAGCACGATGGATCTGACGCTGGTGCGGCTGCCGGCCCGGCCGACGCGTCCGTACCGCCCGGGTGAGCGGCTGGTGCCCTGTTACGCGCCGCAGGAGCGCAGGTTTCCCGACAACTCCGTGGACATGGGTACGGGGTTCGACTGCTTCGACACCCTCGCGCACACGCTGGACCCCAGGGTCGGCGGTGTGCGGCGCGATCACCGGCTGCTGTTGAAGTCCACGATGGAGCGGGCCGGTTTCGTCAATCTGCCGGAGGAGTGGTGGCACTACACGCTCCGCGGGGAGCCGTTTCCCGACACCTATTTCGACTTCCCCGTGGGGTGACGGCGGCGCTTGACGCTCCCGTACGCCAGGTGAACACTGCCCGTTCGAGCAGTGTGGGCCAGCGCAGTCCTCCGAGGAGACGCCATGACGGGCTCGTACGTCGCCGCGATCGACCAGGGCACCACCTCCAGCCGCTGCATCGTCTTCGACCGGGACGGGTCGGTCGTGGCCGTGGACCGGCGTGAGCACCGGCAGATCTTTCCCCGTCCGGGCTGGGTGGAGCACGACGCGGCCGAGATCTGGTCGAAGGTGCGCGCCGTGGTCGCGGGCGCGCTCGCCGCGGCGGGGCTGCGGGCGGAGGAGCTGAGCGCGCTGGGCATCACCAACCAGCGGGAGACGACGGTCCTCTGGGACCGTTCGACGGGCAAACCGGTGCACAACGCGGTCGTCTGGCAGGACACGCGGACGGCCGCGCTCTGTCACGACCTGGGTGGCGCGGACGGGCCCGACCGCTTCCGGGAGGCCACCGGGCTGCCGCTGGCCAGTTATTTCTCCGGGCCCAAGGTGGCCTGGCTGCTGGAGCACGTGCCGGGGCTGCGCCGGCGGGCGGAGAACGGGGAGATCGCGTTCGGCACGGTCGACTCCTGGCTGATCTGGAATCTGACGGGCGGCACGGACGGCGGGGCGCACGTCACCGATGTGACCAACGCGGGGCGCACGCTGCTGATGGACCTCGGCACCCTTCAGTGGGATCCGTCGATCCTGGCCGAGCTGGGCATCCCGGAGGCGGTGCTGCCGGAGATCCGGTCCTCCGCCGAGGTGTACGGGACGGCGGTGGGCCCGCTGGCCGGGGTGCCGGTGGCGTCGGCTCTGGGTGATCAGCAGGCGGCGGTGTTCGGGCAGACCTGCTACGGGGTGGGCGAGGCCAAGAACACGTACGGTACGGGTAGTTTCCTGCTGCTCAACACGGGCGAGCGGCCGGTGCCGTCGAAGAACGGGCTGCTGACGACGGTCGGTTACCGGCTCGGCGGGGAGGCGCCCGTCTACTGTCTGGAGGGGTCGATCGCGGTCACCGGTGCGCTGGTGCAGTGGTTCCGCGACCAGTTGGGCCTCATCCGCTCCGCCGACGAGATCGAGCCGCTGGCGGCGAGCGTGCGGGACAACGGCGGGGCGTATGTCGTGCCCGCGTTCTCCGGGCTGTACGCCCCGTACTGGCGCTCCGACGCCCGTGGTGTCATCGCCGGGCTGACCCGCTACGTCACCAAGGCGCACCTGGCGCGGGCGGTGCTGGAGGCCACGAGCTGGCAGACCCGTGAGGTCGTGGACGCGATGTTCCAGGACTCCGGGGTGCCGATCACTTCGCTCAAGGTGGACGGCGGCATGACGGTCAACGGTCTGCTGATGCAGCACCAGGCCGATGTGCTGGGGGTGCCGGTGATCCGGCCCGTGGTCGCCGAGACGACGTGTCTGGGCGCCGCGTACGCCGCCGGGCTCGCCACCGGTGTGTGGGGCGGTCTGGACGAGCTGCGGGCGCACTGGCGGCAGGACGCGGAGTGGACGCCCCGGATGGGCGCGGCGGAGCGGGAGGTCGAGTACGGGCGCTGGCGCAAGGCGGTGGAGCGCAGCTTCGGGTGGCTCGACGGGGGTGGCTGACGGGGGTGGTTAGGGGCGGACTTGCGGAGCTTCGCGTTCCGTGACGCCGGTGGCGATGGCGTGTTCGACGACGGAGATCAGGACGTGCTTCACAGACTCGCGCTCGCGGGCGTCGCACATGACGACCGGCACGTCCGGGTCGAGGTCGAGCGCGTCGCGCACGTCGCTCTCGGGGTAGCGGTCGGCGCCGTCGAAGCAGTTGACGGCGAGGGTGAAGGCGATGCCGCGCCGTTCGAAGTAGTCGACGGCCGCGAAGCAGTCGGCGAGGCGGCGGGTGTCGGCGAGGACGACGGCGCCCAGGGCGCCCTGGGCGAGCTCGTCCCACAGGAACCAGAAGCGGTCCTGGCCGGGCGTGCCGAAGAGGTAGAGGACCAGGTCGTCGCGGAGGGTGATCCGGCCGAAGTCCATGGCGACGGTGGTGGTGCGCTTGGTCTCGACTCCCGTGAGGTCGTCGACCGGGCGCCCGGCCTCCGTGAGCGTCTCCTCCGTGCGCAGGGGCCTGATCTCGCTGACCGCGCCGACCATGGTGGTCTTGCCCACGCCGAAGCCGCCGGCCACGAGCAGTTTGAGGGCGAGCGGGGCGGTGGCTGTGCGGGTGGGTGTCATGGCGGCCTCCTTCGGGGGTGATCGTTCCGCATCGGTCGTGATCACGACAAGTTTTTTCGGCCCCTTGGATGCCCGCCGATACCCCCGACCCGACGACCCGGCCGCCGCACGGTGTGCGGCGGCCGGGTCGTCACAGTGCCCGGAGGGCGTCGATGACGTCCCTGAGGACGGTCTCGTCGGGGAGCTCCGCCGGTGGCACCGGGCGGGTGACCCGGACGAATCCCGCGTCCAGCAGGTCGCCGACGAGCACCCGCAGCACGCCGACCGGCAGGTCGAGTTCGGCGGCAAGTTCCGCGACGGACTGCGGGCGTGTGCGCGAGAGTTCGACGATGTCGAGGTGCTCCGGCGAGAGCGTCCGGTCCGCGACGGCGTGCGCGCCGGAGGGTCCGGCCAGGGCCTCGTCGGCGATGACCACCGCGATCAGGTCGAGTTCGCCGCCGTCCGCGCCGCGGGTCCGGCCGCGGGTCATGGCGTACGGGCGGACCACCGGACCCGCCGCGTCGTCGTACCACCGCACCGCGGCGTGTGCGTCCGCGGCGGTGCGGTGGCCGTCGTCCCCGGTCATGCCGGCCGTCACCCGTCGGCGGCCACGCCGGTCCGCGGAGCGGTGGCCAGGTGCGCGCCCACGCGCTTGACGAGCAGCGTCATCTCGTAGGCGACCAGGCCGATGTCGGAGTCGGCGTCGGCGAGCACGGCGAGGCAGCTGCCGTCGCCGGCGGCGGTGACGAACAGGAACGCGTTGTCGAGTTCGACGACGGTCTGGCGGACCTGGCCGGCGTCGAAGTGGCGGCCCACGCCCTTGGCCAGGCTGTGGAAGCCGGAGGAGACGGCGGCGAGGTGCTCACCGTCCTCGCGGGAGAGCCCCTTGGATGTGCCGGTGGCCAGGCCGTCGCCGGAGAGCACCAGTGCCTTGCGTACGGTGCCGACGCGCTCGACCAGGTCGTCGAGCAGCCAGTTCAGGTCACCGGTGGCTCCCGGCCGCCGCTCGTTCCCGCCGACGGGCGTGCCGTCGGTCCCGGTGGTGCGTATCGCGGCTTGCGGTGCGGTCATGGGCCGTCCCCCTCGTGTGTGGTTCCTGGTGCTGTGGTTCTCGTGCCGGTTCCATGATCCTCCCGGCCGCGCTGCCAGCCGCGCTGGAGGGCCGCCATGCGGGCCCGCACTTCCTCGGCGTCGCGTTCGGGTTCCGCGGCGGCGCTCTGCGAGGGGGCGTCCGGCGGGCGGCGGACGGGGTCGTTCCGCAGCTGTGGGGCGAGGCTGGCCTGTCGTACGCGCCGGGGCAGCCCGCCGGTCGGGGTGCGTTCGTCGTCGGCGTCCGGGCCGCTGCCGTCGGGGACCAGGACGGGGGGTCTGCGGCGGGGCAGCGGCTGCGGTCCGTCGCCCGCCAGGTGGTGCTGTGCCTCGCCGTCGTCGGGCCCGGTGTCGAACGGGCAGAGCGGGAGCTCCGGTTCGGCCGGGGCGTGCCGGTGCCGGCCGGGCAGCGGGGCGAGGCCGGGCGCGGCGAGTGCCGACAGCGGTGACAGGGGCGTCGTCGCGCGGTCCCTGGGCAGCTCCTGCGCCCCGGTGTCCTCGTCGTCCGGTGCCGCGCCCTTGCCCGCGGTGGTGAGCAGCGCGAGGGGGACGAGGACGACCGCGGTGGTGCCGCCGTACGGGGAGGGCTGGAGCGAGACCTTCACGCCGTGGCGGCGGGCGAGTCTGCTGACGACGAACAGGCCGAGGCGGTCGGTGTCGGACAGCTCGAACTCGGGGGTCTCGGCGAGCCGGAGGTTGGCTTCGAGCATGAGGTCCGGGGCCATGCCGAGGCCGCGGTCGTGGATCTCGATCGTGAAGCCGTTGGGGACCCGCTCCCCCAGGACCTGGACGCCGGTGTGCGGCGGGGAGAAGACGGTGGCGTTCTCCAGGAGTTCGGCGAGGAGGTGGGTGAGGTCGCCGACGGCGGGCCCGTGCACGGCGAGGCGGGGCAGGCGGCGCACCTCTACGCGTTCGTACGCCTCGACCTCGGCGACCGCGGCCCGCACGACGTCCATCAGGGGGACGGGTCTGCGCCACTGCCGGGCGGGGGCGGCTCCCGAGAGGATGACGAGGCCCTCGGCGTGGCGGCGCATGCGGGTGGTGAGGTGGTCGAGGCGGAAGAGGTCGGCGAGTTCCCCGGTGTCCTCGGTGCGGCGCTCCATGGCGTCGAGGAGGGTCAGCTGGCGGTGCAGCAGCACCTGGCTGCGGCGGGCGAGGTTGACGAAGACGTCGGAGACGCCGCGGCGCATGTCGGCCTGTTTGACGGCCGCTTCGACGGCGGCGCGCTGGAGGGTGTTGAGTGCCTGGCCGACCTGGCCGAGTTCGTCGGGGCCGAAGTCGCGGCGGGGCGCCTCGGCCTCCACGTCGATCTGTTCGCCCGCGGCGAGGCGGCGCATCACGATGGGCAGCCGTACGCCCGACGCCTCGTGTGCCTCCTTGCGCAGGGCGCGCAGGTCCCGGACCAGGCCGCGGCCGACCTTGAGGGAGATGACGAGCGAGCAGACGAGGGCGACGAGCCCGAGGACGCCCGCGGCCGCGGCCTTGACGAGGACGACGGTGGCGGCGGGCTGGACGCGGCCGGCGTAGCGGTCGATGGCCTGGGTGCCCATCCGGCCGAGCTCGTCGAGGACGGTCCCGGCGGCGGAGTTCCAGCGCTGGGGGTCGACGGCGTGCGGGGCGCGGTCCGCGCCCGCGAGGACGACGGCGTCCTCGATCGAGCGCAGGGTCCCGGCGCTGCTGCCGCGCCAGTAGTCCTCGTAGACCCGCTGGTCCCCCAGGGGCATGACGGCGAGGCTGGTGCTGTAGAGGACCTGGCGTTCGGCGACGCGGTCGGAGAAGGCGCGCAGGTCCTGGCGGCTCATGCTGCCCGCGGTGAGCGCGGAGGCGAGCAGGGCGTCCTCGCGGGAGAGCGCCTCGCGGGCGCGGGCGATGTTGACGAGCGCGCGGCCCTGCTTGTCCAGCTCGGCGTCCTGGAGGGCGCTGAGGGTGCTGAGGAAGGCGTAGTAGGGCTCGACGAGTTCGTTGTACGCCAGGAAGGCGCCGTGGCGGCTGATGGTGTCGTCCTCGGCCTTGCGGCGCACGTCGTCGAGGTCGCCGAGGCTCTTCTCGATGGCGGTGAAGCGGGCCGCGGCCTGGGAGGTCATGCCGCCGCGGGCGTCGGCGCCGGAGCGCAGGGCGGCGACGGCCCTGTCGGTGGTGCGCTGCCGTGCGCGCAGGTCGGCGAGGTTGTCGGAGCGGCGGGGGTCGGCGAGGTGGACGAGGGTCTGGCGGCGTTCCTGCTGGAGGGCGCGGACCATGTCCTCGGCGGGGTAGCCGACCTTGCGCATGACGTCGGCGACGGTGAGCAGTTGGGCGGCCTCGCTGCCGGTGATCACGGTGGCGAAGGCCCAGAGGGCGGTCAGCGACACCAGCGGCACGAGCAGCAGCGCCACGATCTTCCGGCGGATCGACTTCCCGCGAAAGCGCATGGCCTCCCCAACGTCAATCCCGGCGCCCCGGGGTGGTGTTCCGACAACAATGCGGCGTGAGCCTACTACTGCGTGGTACGGGTCCCGAAGGCCAGTGCGGTGACCGAACGGCGGGTGTGGCGGCGGTGGGTCCCTTGTTGTCCGGTGATTCCAGGACTTTTCGGCCTGGCTGGATTGCCCTCCCCATGGGAACCTTTGGGCACCGTCGATCGCTCTTCATGCAGGGGACCGGTGTCGGCACGGGGGACGGTTCGGGTGGCGTTATGCCCGGCCCCTCTCCTTTTGCTCCCGTTCGGTCCCCTTGTCGAGCGTCTTTTGGCAGCAGCCCCACAAGGGCGGCCACTGGGGGAGGTGAGCGGTCATGGACCCGAATCGCGACATCCCGTCGTACCGGAGCCGCCCGCTGTGGGTCGAGGAGCCGGCGCGCCGGCCGCGGATGCCGGATCCGGTGCGCACGGCGGCGGTGCGCGCGGCCCTCATCGGCGCGGTGACGCTGGTGGAGGGGATGGTCGCCGCGCTGTTCGCGCTGGCCGGTTCGTGGCTCGCGCTGCCCGCGCTGCTGTGTGTCCTGGCGAGCGTGGTGGCGGCGACCTGGGCGGTGCTGGACGTGTGGGTGACGCGGCAGGTGTGGCGGCAGCGCCATGGTGTGGTGTCCGTGCCCAGCAGTTCGGCCCGTCCGGTGCGCCGGGCGCGTCGTCCCCGCTTCCCCTGATCGTCAACTGCCGGGTAGGTTCGGCAGTTGACGGGCACACGCCGCCGGTCGGGGCGGCCGGGTCGGATGGGGGTCGGCACGATGGTGGAGCGTGAGCAGGCGGTGCACCGTATTCCGGAAGTCCTCCGGGACAGCGGATGGACCGTCTGCCTGGTCGGCGAGGAGCAGTCGGGCAAGCTCGCCCAGGTGACCGCGGGGCTTCGGCACCGCCCGGACGGCTCGGGCTCGGGCAAGCTGATCACCTCCGGCTTCTCCTACTGGGGCCTGGAGTCGACCGTGGCCTGGGCCCACGCGTGCAACGACCTGTACTACCCGGTGATGCGCGAGAGCATCGCCTCCTTCAGCCGCCGCTGGCGCGGCATGGGCGACCTGCTGCCGGAGGGTCCCCTGCACTATGTGAGCCTCGGCCCCGGCACGGGCCAGAAGGACCAGGCCCTGCTGCGGTCCCTCGACGGCCGCGGCCGGTGCGGCTGTTACATCCCGGTGGACGTGAGCGCCGAGATGCTGCGGCTCGCGCAGCGCGAGGCGCTCCAGCACCTGCATGTGCCGGTCGCCGACGTGCTGCCCGTGCAGCTGGATTTCTCGCTGCCCGCCAATCTCGACCGGCTCAGCACGCTCATCCGCCGCACGGTGGGCGAGGAGCCGGTGGTCTATTCGCTGCTGGGCAACACACTGGCCAATTTCGACAGCGACACCCAGCTGCTGGCGCTGCTCGGCGAGAAGCTGCTGCGCCCGCAGGACCGATTCCTGCTGGAGGTCGCGAGCACGGCCGGGCAGGACGAGCCCGCGGCACGCGCGGCCGCCCAGGAGTACGAGAACAGCCCCCGCTTCAGGGAGTTCGTCACCAGCGCCCTGATGCAGTACACGGATCTCCAGATCGACCTCAACAGCATCACCTACGAGGGGCTCGTCGAGGACGACCGGGCGCTGCTGATCAAGGTGGTCTACCACAACCGCACGGGGGCGACGCTGGAGTTGACGCTGCCCGACCGCAGTACGGTGCCCTTCCCCGACCAGGACACCATCCGGCTGCTCCTCAGCCGGAAGTACACCCTGAGCGGTCTGGAGAAGATGCTGGTGGAGGCGCGGCTGACCAAGGTGGGCGAGACGCACGAGACCGGGCACACGGCCTTCGACCGGCCCGCGTTCGGGATGGCGCTGCTGCTGCTCCAGGCCGGTGACGTGCCCCGGGCGGGGCGGGCCATAGGGCCCAATCCGTTCGGCGACTGAAGCGGCCCGGATCCGTTCGCGGCCGATGATCACCCGGCGGGTAACCACAGCCGGCTGAAAGCCCCTTGTTCCGCCCCTCCTCGGGACGCTCGATAAGGACATCTGATGGGTATGGTCAGCCGGCTCAGCCGGCAGTTCTTCGCTGCCGCCACCATCGTCTGTCTGCTGACCGCGCTCGGCATCTGCGTCTGGTGGGTGTGCGTCGCCCAGGGCCAGGGCAGCCACTTCGAACCGGCCACCTCCGGGCTCGCGCTGGTCGCGGCCATCACCGGGGTGTACGCGGAGCGGCGGGCCGCCGCCCGGGAGCGGCGGGCGCAGGCGCTCTACGCCCTCGCCGGCGAACTGGTGAAGAACACCGAGCTGCTCGACGGCGAGGGCTTCGCGCCCCTGGACCCCGAGGCGCCCAAGGCCCGGGTCTATCCGCGGCTGGTGCAGTCCGCGAGCGACGCCGCGCTGGTGTCCGGGGTGTTCTCCGAGCCGGGGCACGACGAGCTGATCGCCCTGCTCCACCACTGGCGGGACGCGGTGCACGACTTCAACCGGCGGCTGGATCTCACCGAGCTCCGCACGTACGTGGGAGCCGTGCCGCCCGAGGAGTTGCTGGCGATCGACGCGGCGATGCACCGGGAGGACGGCCAGCTGGACAGGGTGCGGAGGTTACGGGTGCGCGTGGAGACGCTGCTGCGGGAGCGGTACGGGGAGGGGGCGCGGCTTCTTCCGCCGCCGCACCCCTCCCCGTGACCGGGCCCGCTACGCCCCCGCCGGCACCGGCTCCTCCTCCGCCGGGCGGCGGTACATCCGGGTCGCCGTGATCTGCCCGTGGACCTTCTCCTCGTCCGGGTCCTGCTGCTGCGGCAGGCCGGGGCGCAGGTGTTCCTCCACGCTGATGTACTTCAGGCCCGCCCGGAGGTCCGCGTCGTTGCGCAGGCGGATGACCAGCGGGAACTCCGCCAGGGCCGTCGTGTCGAACAGGCCGGTGGTGTAGAGCAGCTGGACGCCCAGCGCGTCCGCGACGGCCCGCTGGAGCTCCAGCAGATACGTGGCGTTGGCGCGGCCGATCGGGTTGTCCAGGAACAGCGTGCCCGCGTACCGCTGCTTGTCGCGGCCGCGGTCGTTGCTGCGCAGGGCCGCCATGGTGCAGTACAGCGCGATGGCCGCGGTCAGCAGCTGGCCGCCGGAGAAGACGTCTCCCATCTGGCCGACCGACACCCGCTCGGCGCGCAGCACCGCGTCCGGCTTGAGGATCTCGACGGCGACGCCGCGCGGTTGCAGCGCGGCGGCGACGCCCCGCAGCAGCAGGGACATCCCGTCGCGCCGCAGGTCGGAGTTCCGCTTGACCGCGGAACGGGTCGCCTCGTCGATGACCTCGCCGAGGCGTTCGGTGAGCGTGGCCTGGTCGGGGTCCTCGAAGCGGATGCGCAGGAACTCCTGGCCGGACCACTCCCCCAGGCCCTCGGGCAGCCGGGAGAGCCGCTGGGCGGAGCGCAGGGTGGTGAGCGAGGACTCCACGAGTCCGCGCAGCCGGTCGACGATGCTGTCGCGGTTGCGCTCCAGCTGCTCCAGCTCGTCGGTCAGCACCCGCAGCCGGGGCGCGAACGCCTCGGCCCACGCGGCCGCGTGCTCGGGCAGGGCCGCGGCGGGCAGCTCGCGGATCTGCTGGCGGGCGGGGGTGCGCACCTGCTCGTAGCGGGTGGAGTTGGCGTGCCGCACGAGGATGTCGCTCGCCTCGCGGACGGCGGCCTCGGCGGCCGAGAGCTCTCCGGCGCAGCCGCGCAGGGAGCGGCGGGCCTCGCCCGCGGCCTGCCGGGCCTCCTCCAGGGAGCCCCGGTACGGCTCGGGCTCCTCGGTGTCCTCCTCGGGGGTGCTGTCGCGCAGCAGGTCGCGCAGGAGGGCCGCGGTGTCGTCGAAGCCGGTGGTGGCGTCCTCGGCGGCCCGGTGGGCCCGCAGCAGGTCGCCGTGCGCCCTGCGGGCGGCCTCCAAGGCGTCGGTGCGGGCGGCGAGTTCGGCGGTGGCGGTGCGCAGCAGCTCCTTGGCCCGGTCGGCGTCGGCGGGCACGAGCTCGTCGGGGAGCTCGGTGTGCGCGTCGCCGTCGGCGGGTGCCAGGCGCTCGGCCTCGCCGCGGAGGCGGCCGAGCTGCTCGCTCGCGGTGGAGGCGCGGGTCTCCAGCATCCGGACGAGCTGTTCGGCGCGGGCCGCCGCGGCCTGGCGGGAGGGGCCGTCGGCGCCGTCGGTGCCCTCCAGGAGCTGGGCGGCGCGGGTGCGGACCTTGTTGGTGAGGCGGTCGAGCTCGGCGAGGGCGGCGCTCTCGTCGCTCTCGGCGCGGGCCTGTTCGGCGCGCAGGTCGGCGCCGACGCCGACCTTCTCGTAGAGCTGTGACGCGGCGCGGTACGCCTCGCGCAGGGCGGGCAGGGAGGCGGTGGGCGGCTCCACGGCGTCGGAGACGTCGTCGGGGGCGCCCGCGATCTCGGCGCGCTCGGCGCGCAGCGCGCGGGCGGTGCGGCGCGCGTCGTCGGCCGCGCGCTGGGCGGCGCGGCGGTCCTCGTCGGCGGCGCGGGCCCGGTCCACGTACGCGGCGGCGCGCTCCTCGGACTCGGCGGCCTCCTCGGCGAGTTCACGCAGGCGCGTCTGCCAGGCGGCGCGCTCGCGGAGCCGGTAGGCGAGTCCGGCGAGGGCGTCGGCGACGCGCCGGGCGCGGGCGGCGACCTCCTGGCGCTCGTCGCGCACCCGGGCCGCCTCGGCGGCGCTCTCCTCGGCCTCGGCGCGGGCCGTGCGCAGCTCGGCCAGCTGCTCGTGGGCGGTGTCGGCGGCCGTACGGGCCCGCCCGGCCTCGGCGGCCAGCTCGGCGAGGCGGCCGGCCGGGCAGCCCGCGCGCCAGGACGTCAGCCGGGCGGCGAGCGTGCGGTCACCGGCGAGGCGTGCCGCTATGGCGCGGATCTCCTCGTCGCGGGCCGTGGCGCGGGCGCGCAGCGCGTGGCGCTCGTCGTCGGCGGCGCGCTCGTCGTGCATGGCGGGGTTCGGCGGTACGAGAAAGACGCCGGAGCCGGCGGAGTCCTGGGCGTCGCGCGCGGGCGGCGGGGCGAGCAGGGCGGCGGCGGTGCCGACGGCGACGGCGGAGCGCGGCAACAGCGAGGCGGCGCCGAGGACTTCGCGGGCCCGGGCGTGCGAGTCGGCGTCGGTGATGACGACGCCGTCGACGAGTTCGGGGCGGGTCGCGAGCACGGCGGCGTGGTCGGCCGGGTCGACGGCCTGGGCGAGGTAGCGCCAGCCGGGCAGGGCGGGGATGCCGTGCTCGCCCAGGTACTCCACGGTGGCCAGCACATCGGGGCTGGGGGGCAGCAGCCCGCCGTCACCGAGCGCGCCCAGGATCCGGGCGTCGTCGGCGGCGGCGGTGCGCAGGTCGAACATCTGCCGTTCGGAGATGGCGACGCTCTCGTCGAGCATCTCGCGCAGGGCGTCGGCGTTGCGGTCCACCTCCTCGGCGGTGAGGGGGCCGGTCGCCTGGCGGCGCGCACCGTCGGCCCCGGCCGTTCCGCCGTCGGGGCCGGTGCCCTCGGCGGGGCGGCGCGGGGCGGGCGGCCGTTCGCCGCTCCCGCTCTCCTGTCCGGGGGTGGCGCCGCGCTGGCCCGGCACCTGGCCGGAGGCCACCGGCTCGGGCAGGCCCAGGAGTTCGACGAGGCGCTGCTCGGCGCCGAGGGCTTCGGCGGCGCGGCGCTCGGCGTCGTGGGCCGATTCCGCGGCGGTGGCGGCGTCGGCGGCGCGGGCGGCGGAGAGTTCCGTGCGGGCGAGGGCGGCGGCCGCCTCCTTGGCCTGCTCGGCGGACTGCCGGGCCGTCTCACGGGCCGCCTCGTACGCGGCGACGGCAGGCTTCTCGGCGTCGCTCGCGGCGAGTGCGGCGCGGGCGGGGTCGGCGTCGGGGGCGGTGTCGTCGAGCCAGCCGGCGCGGACGGCCTCGGCGGTCTCCTGCTCGACCTCGGCCAGGCGCTGGCGCAGGTGGCCGGTCTCGCTGCGGGCGCGCTGGGCCTCGGTGGCGGCGGCGGTGGCGTCGCGGTGGGCGGCCTCGCCGGCTTCCTGGAGTGCGGCGGAGCGCTCCTCCTCCTCGTTGGCGACCCGCTCGCCTTCCCCGGCGGCGCTGTTGAGGGCGCGTACGAGCTCGGTGGCGGCCTGGGCGCGGGCGGCGAGGGCGGGGGCGGCGTCGCGCTCGGCCTCGCGGATGGCGGCGGCCACGCGCGCGGAGCGGTCGGCGGCGGCTCGGTGGCGCAGGACGGTCTCGGCGGCCTGCCAGGCGGAGTGCAGGGTGCGGGCGTCGTTGAGCTCGCGGCGCTGGGCTGCGGCGGCCTTCTCGGCGGCGGTGAGCGCCAGGGAGGCGTGCCGGTAGGCGATCTCGGCGGCGACCAGGGAGCGGCGGCCGCGCTCGGTCTCGGCGTCGGTGACGGCGTGCGCGGCGGCGGCGACCTGCTCGGCCAGCTCGGCGGTGCGGCCGCGCTCCTCGGTGCCGCGCGCGGAGAGCGTGCGGGCGAGGGCGCGGGAGCGGCGCTCGGCGCCCGCGTGCACGCCGCGTGCCTGGTCGCGCTTGACGGCGGCGTCGGCGATGCGGGAGAGCAGGTCGAGGGAGCCTGCGGTGAAGTCGCGCTCGGCGGTCAGCTCGGCCCTGCGGCCGAGCTTGTGGGCGAAGCCGTGCACGAGGTCGGCGAGGCCGTCGGTGTCACGGGTGTCGGTGACGGCCCGCAGGAGCAGGTCGGTGAAGTCGGAGTCGTTCTTGACGGCGAAGAGGCCGGCGGCCTCGCCCTCGTCGGCGTTCATCTCGCGCTGGTAGCGGAAGAGTTCGGGGTCGAGGCCGAGCTCGCCGAGGTGTTCGTTCCAGCGCTCGTGGATCTCTTCCCAGATCACGTCCAGGTTGGGGTACGCCTTGCCGGCCTCGGTGAGGGCGTCGCGGAAGCCCTTCATGGTGCGGCGGCGGCCCCGTGCGCCGGAGGCGCCGGAAAGCGCAGCGCCGGAGGCGCCGTCCGCGGCGCGCAGGGCGGTGGACTCGGCGACGGGCAGCGAGTCGAGGCTGAGCCCCGGGCCGGGCCGGAAGGAGTACCACGCCTCGGCGAACTTCCGCGGGTCGCCCGAGACCTGGCGGCCGCGCCACTCGCTGACCTTGCCGACGACGACGGACTCGCCGGTGAGGACGTGCTGCCACTCCAGGGCGACGTGCCCGCAGTCGTCGGCGAGGAGGAACTTGCGCAGCACGCCGGAGCTGGCGCCGCCCAGGGTGTTGCGGTGGCCGGGCAGCATGACCGAGAAGATCAGCTTGAGGAGGACGGACTTGCCGCCGCCGTTCTCCAGGAAGAGCACGCCCGCGGGTGCGGGGCGGCGGGGCGGGCCGGTGGGCTCGTCCTCGAAGAACTCCGCCTGCGCGGGCGCGGGGTCGGGCACCGGGGCGCCGACTCCCCGCAGGTCCAGCACGGTGTCGGCGTAACGCGCACCGGCGGGCCCGATGGAGTAGAGGCGGACCCGGGACAGTTCGTACATGGCGGACTCTCGTTGTCGTGACGGGCGGTGGTCAGGAGGCTCCCGGCTAAGGGGTGTCTGATGGATCTCCGTGGGGAAGGAGCGGCGTCCGGTGCGTGCTCTCGGCGTGCCGGCCGGAAGCCCTCGTACTGGGCGTACTC
>NZ_JBFBBD010000102.1:0-23712 GCF_040689515.1 Streptomyces sp. NPDC051173 | reverse complement strand
GAGGACAGCGCGCGAAGCGTGCTTCGGGGGTCTGGGGGCTTGCCCCCAGTTTCGGGAAGGGGCGGGGTGGGGGAAAGCCCGCCGCAGGCGCCGACGGGCCCGCAGCCGGGGGTCTGGGGCGCGTGCCCCCGCGCGGCGGAGCCGCAGATCAGATACAGCCGGGGAGGGGCGGGGCTGGGGAACAAGCCCGCCGCAGGCGCCCACCGACCCGCAGCCGGGGACCGCCGTCGTAACATCGCCACGCCACCGACCCGAGGAGAGCCACCCGTGACCGTCACCGTCCGCGTCCCCGCCAAGGTCAACGCCCAGCTAGCAGTAGGCGGCACCCGCCCGGACGGCTTCCACGACCTGGCCAACGTCTTCCTCGCAGTGGGCCTCCACGACGAGATCACCGTCACCGAGGCCGACACTCTGAAGATCACCTGCGAAGGCCCGGACGCGGCGCAGGTTCCCCTCGACGCCACCAACCTCGCGGCGCGCGCGGCGCTCGTACTGGGCGCGCGGTACGGTCGCGAGCCCCGTGTCCACATTCACATCGCCAAGGACATCCCCGTCGCCGGCGGCATGGCCGGCGGCAGTGCCGACGGTGCGGGCGCGCTGCTTGCCTGCGACGCGCTCTGGGGTACGGGCGCCTCCCGCGAGGAACTCCTCGACATCTGCGCCGAGCTCGGCAGCGACGTCCCCTTCAGCCTCGTCGGAGGCGCCGCGCTCGGGCGTGGCCGGGGTGAGATCCTCACGCCGCTGCCCGTCGGCGGCACGTTCCACTGGGTCTTCGCCGTCGCCGACGGCGGGCTCTCCACGCCTGCTGTGTACGCCGAGTGCGACCGCCTGCGGGTCGCCTCCGGCACGGGCGCCACGTCGGCCGACGTGCCCGACCCCGAGCCCTCGCCCGCCCTCCTCGACGCCCTCCGCACCGGCGACCCGCTCGCCCTCGCCGCCTCCGTCTCCAACGACCTCCAGGCCGCCGCCGTCTCCCTCCGCCCCTCCCTCTCCGCCACGCTGTCGGCGGGTACGGAAGCGGGCGCGCTGGCAGCCATGGTCTCCGGCTCCGGCCCCACCACGGCATTCCTGGTACAGGACGCCGAATCCGCCGAGAAGGTCGCCGCCGCGCTCAGCGCCTCCGGTACGTGCCGCGCCGTACGCGTGACCTCCGGCCCGGTGCAGGGTGCGACCGTGCTCTAGCCCGTTCACCCGTGCGGGGAGAATTCCTTCGAATTGGGCTTGTATGCGGCTTGCTTGTGCCTAGCCTCCGTTGGTACCGACAGAGGTACGAAGGGGCAGGGTACGAGATGGGTGAACTCTCCCAGCCGCCGATGGCGTGGCGGCTGTCCGGAAACCAGGTCAAGCTGTGGCGGACCGAAGCCAACATCTCCCGCGAGGAGCTGGCCGAAGAGGCCGGGTACGGTCCGGAAACCATCAAGTCCATGGAGCAGGGTAGGCGGCGGCCTACCCAGCATCTCCTTGAGATCGCCGACCAAATGTGCGGTGCGAATGGAAAGTTGGCGGCTGCGCACCCGTATCTGGAGCCGGAGCGAATCGCCAGTCGCGCACGCGAGTACATGCAGATCGAGGACGAGGCGATCGCCCTGCACTGGTACGAGGTGCTGCTCGTCCCGGGCCTCTTGCAGACGGAGGGGTATGCGCGGGCACTCCTCACCAATCGTTGCCCTCCCCTGGGCAAGGAGGCGGTCGAGGCGCGGGTAGAGGGCCGGATGGAACGTCAGGCGCTGCTGGCGAAGCCCACTACGCTGTTCAGCTTCGTGATTCATGAGGTCGCCTTGCGGACCCTCATGGGTGGGCCTGAGATCATGAGAGAACAGCTCAACTCTCTTGTGGAAGCCGGAGAGTTGCACAACGTATCGATCCAGGTACTGCCCATCGGTACCACCGCTGGGGTCGGTGGTCCGTTCATCGCGATGGAGACCCCTGAGCACCGGTACTACGGCTATCAGGAAGTGCAAGGGACGAGCACGTTGCATGCGGATCCAGAAAAGGTGAGCGTCCTCATGAAGCGCCACGCCATGATCCGTATGCACGCCCTCAACCCTGCGGATTCGGCCCGATTGATCAGAAAGGTGGCAGAGGATCTATGAGTACATGGTTCAAGTCCAGTTACAGCGACGACGATGCCGCAGCATGTATCGAAGTCGCCGCGCTCTCCCACGCCGTCCAGATACGTGACTCCAAACGCCAGGACGGCCCCAGAATCACCATAGGAGCCCACGCCTGGGCGGCCTTCATAAGCTACGCCGCCGACACCGACAGGTAGGGCTAACCCCACCCCCACTCACCTGCTGTTCCCATGGGACGGGACCACGTACCTCCCTAGCGTGGAGGACGTAACCTCCGGACAGCTAAAAAAGGGCGTGGCCGTCGATGATGGGCAAACTCGCAGCGCGCTCGCTGCGGCACCGTATCGGCGGCTTCACCGCCACTTTCCTCGCGCTCTTCATCGGCGCGACGCTCGTCATGGCGTGCGGCGGGCTGATGGAGACCGGTATCCGCGACAACGTGCCGCCGCAGCGCCTCGCGGGGGCGGGCCTCCTCGTCACCGGTGACCGGACGCACGAGGTGAAGACGAGCAAGAAGCACAAGAAGACCACCACGCTTCCCGAACGGGTCGAGATACCGGCCGAGTTGGCCGACAAGGCAGGGGCCGTGCCCGGGGTCCGTACGGCGGTCGGGGAGCGGACCTTCGACGCGGCGGTGCTCGGTGGCGGGGAACCCGCGAAGGCGGAGGCGCACGGGTGGGAGTCGGCGGCGCTCACCCCGTACGCGCTCACGGCGGGCAGCGCGCCCGCGCAGGGGGAGGTCGTCCTCGACGCCGGGCTCGCCGGGCGCGCGGGCGTCGGCGTGGGGGACAGGGTGCGGATCGCCGCGCACGGCGGCTCCGCCGCGTACCGCGTGAGCGGCGTCGGCACGGCGCGGGACGTGCCGCGGGCCACGGTGTTCTTCTCCACGGCCGACGCCGTACGACTGTCCGGCCGACCCGACACCGTCGCCGACATCGCGGTCACCCTCGCGCCCGGCGCGAGCGCGGGCACCGTACGCAAGGGCGTCGCCGAGGCCCTCGCAGGCCAGCCCGTCACCCTGCTCACCGGTGACGACCGGGGCAGCGTCGAGCACCCGGAGGTGCTCCAGGGCGGCGAGGACCTGGTCGCGCTGGCCGGGGCGGTCGGCGGTCTGGTCGTGCTGGTGGCGGTGTTCGTCGTGGCCGGTACGGTCTCGCTGACCGCGCAGCAGCGCAGCCGGGAACTCGCCCTGCTGCGGGCGATCGGCACGACCCCGCGCCAGCTGCGGCGCATGCTGCTGGGCGAGACCCTGATGGTCATGGTCCTCGCCGCGGCGGCGGCCTGGCCCGCGGGGCCGGTGGTGGGGCGGTGGCTCTACGACACCTTGGTCGACAGCGGCATGATCGCGGAGACGGTCGAGTTCAGCCAGGGCTGGATCCCGGCGCTGCCCGCGTACGGGGCGCTGCTGCTGACCGCCGTGGTCGGCGGGCTCCTCGGCAGCGCGCGGGCGGTCAAGGCCAAGCCGGTGGAGGCGCTGGGCGACGCGGCCGTGCCGAAGGACCGGCTGCATCCCGTACGCGTCGTCGCCGGGCTGCTGTTCCTCGCGGGCACGGTCGCGCTGACGCTGGTCACCTCGCTCGTCCTGCGCGGCCCGGTGGCCGCCAGCACGGCGGGCCCGACGGTGATGTGCTGCGCGATCGCGCTGGCGCTGCTGGGCCCGTGGTTCGCCAAGGCCGCCACCCTTCTGCTCCACTGGCCCGTACGCCTCCTCGCCGGCACCCCCGGCAAGCTGGCCGCCGTCAACTGCCGTGTCCGCGCGGCCAAGACGGCGGCGATCGCCACCCCCGTCATGCTCGCCAGCGCCCTCGCCACCGGCATGCTCTACCTCCAGACGACCACGGCCGCCGCGACGGACAAGGTGTTCAGCGAGGACCTGCGGGCCGACGCGGTGATCACGTCCGCGACGGGCGGCGTCGACCCCGCACTGCTCGACCGGGTGCGCGCCCTGCCGGGCGTCACGGCGGCCGGCGCGTACGTCACCAGCACCGGCTACACCGGCGACAACGGCGACCCCAAGAAGGGCCTCCCCTTGCGGGGCGTCAGCGCGGACGCCGTCACCCAGACCCTCGCCACCGAGGCGAGCGCGGGCAGCCTGCGCGAGCTGCGCGGCGCGGCGGTCGCGCTCCCCGAGAGCGTCGCGCACCGCATCCACCGCGGGGTGGGCGACGGCATGCGGCTGTGGCTGGGCGACGGTTCGGTGGCGGACGTACGCGTCGTCGCCCTCTTCAAGAGCCGCCCCGGCTACGACACGGTGCTCACCAGCGCGGAACTCCTCGCCCCGCACACGACGGCCGGGCTGCCGACACAGATCCTCGTACGAGCCGCCTCCGGCACGGACCTCTCCGCGGTGGCGGGGCCGGGCATGAAGATCAGCGGCCGCGACGAGGTGACGGCGGCGCACGCACGTGACAACCGGACTCAGGCGTCGGTCAACTACCTGGTCGTCGGGATGCTCGTCGCCTACACGGTGCTCTCCGTCGTCAACACGACCGCCGTCTCCGTGGGGAACCGCCGGAAGGAGTTCGCACTCCAGCGGCTGGTGGGGGCCACGCGGGGCCAGGTCCTCCGGATGATGACGGTGGAGGGGCTGCTGGTGGCGGGCGTCGGACTGCTGCTGGGCACTGCCGCGGCGGCGACGACGCTGGTTCCTTTCGGGGTGGCGGCGTCCTGTGCGGTGTCTGGGCCGGTGTGGATCTATGCGGCGGTGGTTTGCGGGGGGTTCGGGGTGACGCTGATCTCTACTCTGCTGCCGACGCTGTCGGCGCTCCGCTCTAGGCCGGTGGAGGCGGCGGGCTGACTGGGGCTGAGCCCCAGGCCCCCGGCTGCGGGCTGGTTGACGCCTGCGGCGGGCTTCTTCCCCTACCCCGCCCCTTCCCGAAACTGGGGCGCTGCCCCAGACCCCGAACCTCGGATCCGTTGCCTCCCCCAGCTACCGCTGGGAGGTGCCCCCAACGGGCTGAAAAGAAAAGAACGGCGCACCGGCCGAAAAGAAAGGCGCGCCCCGAAGGGGTCTACGCACCCACCGGCCGTGAACGTACCCACCGGCGGAGGGGGTGGGGCCGGAGGGTGGGGTTCTGGAACGCGGTGCGTTGTCAGGGCAACCAATGCGCCTGACGGCGCCTCGCACCGCGTTCCAGGTCCTCAGCCCGGAGGTCACACCCCCGGTCCAGCCACAAACCCAGCCCGGCCGGCGATTGAGGCCGCCCCGCCGCAGGCGGCAACGAACCCGCACCCCACATCGATCCGCCAAGCGCAGCGGACCCGCACCAGACCACGCCGACTACCCTGGGAAGCCGATCACCCAAAGGAGCGGAATGGCCACCAACCTCGTCAATCTGGAAGCCGTCGAAAAGGTGTACGGCACACGTGCACTCCTCGACGGCGTCTCCCTCGGCGTCAACGAGGGTGACCGGATCGGCGTCGTCGGCCGTAACGGCGACGGCAAGACCACGCTCATCCGCATCCTCGCCAAGCTGGAGACCGCCGACAAGGGCCGCGTCACCCACGCGGGCCACCTGCGCCTCGGCGTGCTCACGCAGCACGACTCGCTCGACCCGAAGGCCACGATCCGGCACGAGGTCATCGGCGACATGGCCGATCACGAGTGGGCGGGCAACGCCAAGATCCGGGACGTGCTGACGGGCCTCTTCGGCGACCTGCACCTGCCCGGGTTCGAGAACGGCCTGGACACGGTCATCGGCCCGCTCTCCGGCGGCGAGCGGCGCCGCATCGCGCTCGCGAAGCTGCTGATCGCGGAGCAGGACATGATCGTCCTGGACGAGCCCACCAACCACCTCGACGTCGAGGGCATCTCCTGGCTGGCGGCCCACCTGCGGGCGCGCCGCTCGGCGCTGGTGTGCGTGACGCACGACCGCTGGTTCCTGGACCAGGTCTGCACCCGCATGTGGGACGTGCAGCGCGGCGACGTGCACGACTACGAGGGCGGCTACAGCGACTACGTCTTCGCCCGCGCCGAGCGGGAGCGGATCGCCGCGACCGAGGAGGTCAAGCGGCAGAACCTGATGCGCAAGGAGCTCGCCTGGCTGCGGCGCGGCGCCCCGGCGCGTACGAGCAAGCCGCGGTTCCGCATCGAGGCGGCCAACGAGCTGATCGCGGACGTACCGCCGCCGCGCGACACCGCGGAGCTGATGAAGTTCGCGAACAGCCGGCTCGGCAAGACGGTCTTCGAGCTGGAGAACGTCTCCGTGCAGGCCGGCCCCAAGGAGCTGATCAAGCACCTGACCTGGCAGCTCGGTCCGGGCGACCGCATCGGTCTGGTCGGCGTGAACGGCGCGGGCAAGACGTCGCTGCTGCGCGCGCTCGCCGAGGCGGCCCGTACGCAGGGCGAACGGCAGCCGGCCGCCGGGAAGATCGTCGTCGGCAAGACGGTCAAGCTCGCGTACCTCTCGCAGGAGGTCGGCGAACTCGACCCCACGAAGCGGGTCCTGGAGGCCGTCCAGCAGGTGCGGGACCGCGTCGACCTCGGCAAGGGCCGGGAGATGACCGCCGGGCAGCTGTGCGAGAAGTTCGGCTTCACCAAGGAGAAGCAGTGGACGCCCGTCGGCGACCTCTCCGGCGGTGAGCGCCGCCGCCTCCAGATCCTGCGCCTGCTGATGGACGAGCCCAACGTCCTCTTCCTCGACGAGCCGACCAACGACCTCGACATCGAGACCCTGACCCAGCTGGAGGACCTCCTCGACGGCTGGCCCGGCTCCATGGTCGTCATCAGCCACGACCGCTACTTCATCGAGCGCACCACCGACCGCGTCTACGCCCTGCTCGGCGACAAGGCCCTGCGGATGCTGCCGCGCGGCCTCGACGAATACCTCGAGCGGCGGCAGCGGGTCATCGAGGCTGCGGTCCCCGCTGCCGCTCCGGTTCCCCAGAAGGTCTCCTCGGCCAGCGACTCCCGCGCGGCGAAGAAGGAGCTCCAGAAGATCGAGCGACGCCTCGACCGGATCTCCGACCAGGAGGCGAAGCTTCATTCCGCTATCGCGGAGCAGGCGACCGACTTCTCGGCGGTGGCGAAGCTTGATGCGGAGCTGCGGGAGTTGGCGGGGGAGCGGGAGGAATTGGAGCTGCGCTGGCTGGAGTTGGCGGAGGACGCGTAGCCGTTGGTGGCGGTGGCGGTGGCGGTGACGATGGCGGGTGCGTTGCCGCCTGCGGCGGGGCGCCCTGCGGGCGTGGCCTCAAGCGCCGGCCGGGCTGGGTTGTGGTGGGTGCCGGGGGCGGGACCTCCGGGCTGGGAACCTGGAACGCGGTGCGGGCACCGTCACGCGTATTGAGCACCCTGAAGACGCACCGCGTTCCAGAACCCCACCCTCCAGCCCCACCCCCTCCGCCGGAGGGCGACATCAGGGCCGGTGGGGTGCGCCGTTCTTTTCAGCCCGTTGGGGGCACCTCCCAGCGGTAGCTGGGGGAGTTTGAGGACAACGCGCGAAGCGTGTTGCGGGGGCCCGGGGTCTCCCCAGTTTCGGGAAGGGGCGGGGTAGGGGAAAAGCGCCGCAGGCGCCCACCGACCCGCAGCCGGGGGCCTGGGGCACGTGCCCCAGTGCGGGAAGGGGCGGGGCTGGGGAACAAGCCAGCCGCAGGTGACAGCAGCCCGTGGCCGGAAACCGTCCCAGCGAAAGACCTCGCAACGGTCTCGTCACGGCAAGGGCTCGAACCCCCGTAACCGCACCTGGGACCCCGGAATCGGGTGATACAAAAGACATCCGCTCGCCTGCCGCCCGACTGGCGGGATGCGCGCCCGATTCGCTCCTTCCCGGTGGATTTTCGGTCGTTTTCGGCCATGGTCACCGGGAGCGCGGGGGAGAACGGACGGGTGCCGCACCCGCGTAAAGAGGAAAGCTGATGTCACAGCCGCCCCAGCCGCCCAACCAGCCGCCAGGGGTTCCCCCGGCGCAGCCAGGCGGAGGCTTCGGAGCGCCGAACCCCTCGTACGGCTACCCGCCGGCGCCGCCGCAGGGCGGGCCGGGCTACGGCTACCCGCCGGCGGCCCCGGCCCCGCAAGCTCCGCAGGCCCCGCAGGCACCTCCGCCCCCGGCACTCCAGAAGCCCCAGGCACCTCCGCCCCCGCCGCCGAGCGCCCCGCAGGGACCGCCCCCGGCCGGCTACGGCTACCCCGGCCGGCCCGGGCCGCCGCCCGGCCCGCCGCAGGGATTCGGCCAGCCCGGGCCGCCGCAGGGATTCGGCGCCCCCCAGGCGCCGCAGGGATTCGGCCAGCCCGGCACGGGACAAGGCTTCGGCGCGTACCCTCCCGGCCCTCCCAGCCCCGGCAACGGCAACGGCAACGGCAACGGCAACGGCAACGGCCGAGGAAAGCAGCGCCTGGCGGTCATCGTCTCCGCCGCCGTCGCCCTGGCGCTCGTCGTCGGCGGTGGCATCTGGTACGCCACCTCCGGCAGTGGCGGCAAGGACGATCAGGCCAAGAAGAGCAGCGACAGCTCCCACACGGGCGGTGACGACAACAGCGGGCCCAAGCCCAAGGCCGTCGACGGGAAGCTGCTGTTCAGCGTGCCGTCGGAGGACGTCAAGGACATGGTCCACGCCCAGGGCATGTGGGCCACCGACCAGGTCGTCGCCAAGTCGGACGTCTACAAGGTCACCGGCTACGGCCTGTCGGGCGGCAAGAAGTGGGAGATCCCGGTCGACGGCGCGATCTGCTGGGCCAATCAGCAGGCCACGGCCGACGGCAAGGCCGTCATCCTGGTCAGCGACGGCAAGCAGACCGATGACAAGCCCTACGGCGGGCCCTGCACGCAGGTCGTCGCCCTCGACCTCAACAAGGGCACCAAGCTCTGGCAGAAGACCGCCAAGACCGGCGACAAGGACATGACCTTCAGCGAGGTCACCATCGGCGGCGGCACCGTCGCCGCGGGCGGTCCCACCGGTGGCGCCGCCTGGACGCTGGACGGGGGCAAGGAGCTGTGGAAGCCCAAGGACGGTGACGACTGCAAGGACGCCGGTTACGGCGGCGGCGACAAGCTCGTGGCCGTGCGCCGCTGCGGCGACTACCAGCGGCCGCAGCTGAGCATCCAGACCCTCGACCCCAAGTCGGGCGGGGTCAAGTCCGAGTTCAAGATGCCGATGGGCCTGGACTACCCGCACATCGCGTCCACCGACCCGCTGGTCGTGGCCGTCTCCGCGGGTGACTCCACCGGCAACGGCGCCTCGGACTTCATGGTGATCGACGACAGCGCCAAGGAAGGCAAGCTGAAGTCGAAGATCTCCACGGGCAACGGCGAATACGAGCCCAAGTGCCCGGCCACGGAGGCGGAGGGCTGCACGAAGATCTCCGTCACCAAGGACACGCTCTACCTCCCGACCAAGCAGCACTCCTCGGGCGACTCCGACCAGCCCGGCCAGGTCAACGAGATCATCGCCTTCGACCTGAACTCCGGCCAGACCAAGGGCAAGACCGAGGGCGTCCCCGGTGCCCAGCTGATGCCGCTCGGTGTCGACAAGGACGGCTACGCGATCGCCTACCAGAACGCGACGTACAAGGGCGGCGGGCAGGTGCTGCGCATCGACCCCAAGACGTACAAGGCCGATGTGCTGCTGAAGAACGGCGATGATTCGGCCAAGATCGAACAGGACCTCTCCCCGCAGTTCAAGCAGGGGCTCTGGGCGCAGGGCCGGCTCTTCCTGGGCTCGGACTTCGTCCACAAGTCGACCCCCGGCCTGGACCGCGAGAACCTGATGGCGGTCTTCGGCGGGAACTGACCCCGCCGTACGGAACGGCCGGTACCGGAGGTTGACGCCGGTACCGGCCGACCTCTTGCCGTAGCGCCCGTGCCGTAGTCGTTTCCGACCGGTTGACGCACGATGAAGCACGCTGAAAGTCGTATCCCTGCCCGTCGCGCCTCTGTGCCTGAACGATCCGTTTCAGTCTCGAAGTACACGCGATTGGCAGGGATTTCGGCATTCCGGGGGACTTCTCACCGGTAAGGGGCGCGGAACGTCGAACAAGCGTGTAGCTTCCGGGGGCAAGAGGGTCGGCATAGAGACGTACGCGGGCGACAGGGGGCAAGCGCATGGGCGTGCGGCTCATGGTGGTCGACGACCACCGACTGCTGGCCGAGGCGCTCGCCTCGGCCCTGAAGCTGCGCGGGCACCGGGTGCTGGCCGCGGCGGCACCGAGCGCGGGCGCGGCCGACCTGGTGGTCAGCCGCGCTCCCGAGGTGTGCCTGCTGGGCACCGCCGCGCCCGCCGAGCCGGGGGCCTTCGACCCGGTCGTGCGGATCAAGCGCGAGCGGCCGCAGGTGGCCGTCGTGGTGCTCGGCCCCGTGCCGAGCCCGCTGGGCATCGCCGCGGCCTTCGCCGCGGGCGCCTCCGGCTACGTCCGGCACAACGAGCGCATCGAGGGCGTCGAGCGGGCCATGATGAAGGCCCGCGCGGGCGAGGCCGCGGTCGACCCGCAGCTGCTCCAGGGCGCCTTCGCCGAGCTCCTCAACCCCGCCGCCCAGCCCGACGACGAGGGCGCCCGGCTGCTCCAGCTGCTCACCCCGCGCGAGGTCGAGGTGCTCGTGCGGGTCGCCGAGGGCGAGGACACCCGGCTGATCGCGGCGGGCATGGGAATAGCTCCCAGCACCGCGCGCACGCATGTGCAGCGCGTCCTGATGAAGCTGGGCGTGGGCTCCCGGCTGGAGGCGGCGGCCCTCGCGGCCCGCACGGGTCTCCTCGACCGCGCGGCGGGCGCCACCGCCGCCTCTGGGGGTACGGGCCGGGTCATCGCTCCGCGTCCTCCGGCGGGGCCACAGGGCGGAGCCTGAACCAGGCCAGGAAGAAGGCCCCGAGCGCCAGCATGCCCAGGCCCGTCCAGAGGTTGATGTTGATGCCCTGGGCCTTGTCCAGGTCCGCGTCGGAGGCGGCGATCCCGGCGCCGGTGACGATCACGCCGTACACCGCGAACAGGCCGCCGATGATCAGCCGCAGGTCGAACAGCCGTTGTTTCCGCTTCATGGCAACTCCGTGAGGATCCAGGCGTTCCGGGCCGGTCAGAAGGAGAACGGGACGTAGCAGGCGGCGGCGAGGACGACGGCGCCCCAGCCGAGCAGGGCGGGCCTGCGGTACCACGCGTCGTCGCCCTCGGCGGGCGGCTCGGGTACGCCGGGCGCGGTCGTGCCGTAGACGAAGCCCGCCAGCGAGGAGACGGGCCTGGGCTCCGTGGCGTACGAGACGGCCACCGTGACCACCGCGCCGACCGCGAACGCGACGATCGCGGAGACGAAGTTGGCGCCCTGGTCGGACGGGATCGCGACGACCCCCTGCTTGTACAGCCAGAAGTAGTTGAGCATCGCGGCGACCGTGCCGGACAGCAGCCCCCAGAAGCCCGCCGCGGCCGTGGCCCGCTTCCAGAACATGCCGATGATGAAGACGCAGAACAGCGGCACGTTGAAGAACGAGAACAACGTCTGGAGGTAGTTCATGATGTTGCTGAACGACGAGGCGATGAACGCCGTCCCCATGCCCGCCAGCACCCCGATCGCGGTCACCCACCGGCCGGTCGCCAGATAGTGCGCGTCGGGGCGGTCCTTGCGGATGTAGGCGGCCCAGATGTCGTTGGTGAAGACCGTGTTGAAGGACGAGACGTTGGCCGCCATGCCCGCCATGAAGGCCGCGAGCAGCCCGGTGACCGCGAGCCCCAGCACGCCGTTCGGCAGCAGGTCGCGCATCAGCACGGGGATCGCGTCGTTGTAGCTCAGGTCGCCGCCGGGGCGGCCCAGGGCCGGCTCCATGGCGGCGGCTATCAGGCCCGGCAGCACCACGGCGAGGGGGATGAGGAGCTTGGGGAAGGCGGCGATGAGCGGGGTGCGCCGGGCGGCGCCGAGGTTCTTCGCGGACAGCGCGCGCTGCACCTCGGCGAAGTTGGTGGTCCAGTAGCCGAAGCTGAGCACGAAGCCCAGACCCAGCACGATGGTCAGCCAGTTGGCGCCCAGCGGGTTGGCATGGCCGATTCCCGTCCCGCCCCAGGCGCTCAGGTAGTCGTCGCCGCGGCTGTCCGAGAGGGTGTGGGACAACCCGTGCCAGCCGCCCACCCGTTGGAGGCCCACGACCGTGAGCGGGATCAGCGCGGCGAGGATGACGAAGAACTGGAGCACCTCGTTGTAGATCGCCGAGGAGAGCCCGCCGAGCGTGATGTACGCGAGGACGAACAGGCCCGCGACCACGATCGCCACCCACTGCGGCCAGCCCAGCAGCGCCTGGAGCACCAGCGCCAGCGCGTAGAGGTTGACCCCGGCGATGAGCACGGACGACACCGCGAAGATCACCGACGACAGCAGGTGCGAGGACGGCCCGAAGCGGTGCAGCAGGAACTCCGGTACGGAGCGCACCTTCGAGCCGTAGTAGAAGGGCATCATCACCAGGCCCAGGAAGACCATGGCCGGTATCGCGCCGATCCAGTACCAGTGGACCGTGTACGCGCCGTACTGTGCGCCGTTGGCGGCCATGCCCAGGATCTCCGTGGCGCCGAGGTTGGCGGCGACGAAGGCCAGGCCGGTCACCCAGGCGGGCAGCGAGCGGCCCGAGAGGAAGAAGTCCAGACTGGTGCGGACCGCGCGGCGGGCCGCGAACCCGATGCCCAGGACCACGGCGAAGTACAGGGCGAGGATCGTGTAGTCGAGTCCGTTGACGGGAAGGCGCAGCCCTTCGGCCAGTTCGCGCATGGGTCACCTCAATCGCTCGCTGTTGACGGCGTTGTTGGGTCATGCTTCCTTGTGTTGAGTTGTGTGTGAAGGTGTTCGGACTGTTCGGTGAGAGAGGTTCCGGATGAAGCGGACGGCCACCCGGCTCGCGGACGGGCGCGAGCTCTTCTACTACGACCTCCGCGACGACACCGTGCGCGACGCCCCCGACCGGCGGCCACCCGATACTGTCGCCACCGCCTCCGAGGTCCGCCGGGACCCGCTCCTCGGCGACAGCGTCGTCATCGCCTCCCACCGCCAGGGCCGCACCCACCACCCGCCGCCCGACGCCTGCCCGCTGTGCCCCTCGCGCGACGGCCGGGCCACCGAGATCCCCGCGGCCGACTACGACGTCGTCGTCTTCGAGAACCGCTTCCCCTCCCTCGCCGGCGACTCCGGCCGCTGCGAGGTCGTCTGCTTCACCCCCGACCACCACGCCTCCTTCGCCGACCTCGACGAGGAACGGGCCGCGCTCGTCCTCGCCGCCTGGACCGACCGCACCGCCGACCTCGCCGAACTCCCGGCCGTCGCCCAGGTCTTCTGCTTCGAGAACCGCGGCCGCGAGATCGGCGTGACCCTCGGCCACCCGCACGGCCAGATCTACGGCTACCCCTTCACCACCCCGCGCACCGAGCGCATGCTCGCCTCCGTGGCCCGGCACCACCGCGAGACCGGCGGGCGGAACCTCTTCGACGCCACCCTGGCCGCCGAGCGAGCCGACGGCCGCCGGATCGTCCTGGACACCGACCACTGGACGGCCTTCGTGCCGTACGCCGCGCACTGGCCGTACGAGGTGCACCTCTACCCCCGCCGTCGCGTCCCCGATCTGCGCTTCCTCGACGACGCGGCCCGCACAGAGTTCCCACAGGTCTATCTGGAACTGTTGCGGCGCTTCGACCGGATCTTCGCCGGGAGGGCGGGCGGGAAGAACGCAGGGAGGGAGGGCGGGAAGAACGCAGGGAGGGAGGGCGGGAAGAACACGATGCCGGAACCCACGCCGTACATCTCCGCCTGGCACCAGGCGCCCTTCCGCCACCCCCACAGGAGTGAATTCGCCCTGCATCTGGAGCTCTTCACCGTCCGCCGGGCTCCCGGCAAGCTGAAGTTCCTCGCCGGTTCCGAATCCGGCATGAGTGTGTTCATCAACGACGTGCCGCCCGAGGCCGCGGCCGAGCGACTGCGAGAGGTAGCGAGCACATGAGCACATACCTGGTCACGGGCGGTGCCGGATACGTCGGCAGCGTGGTCGCCGCCCACCTGCTGGCCGCCGGCCACAGCGTGACCGTCCTCGACGACCTCTCCACCGGCCACCGCGCGAGCGTCCCCGACGGCGCCCGCTTCATCGAGGGCCGCGTGCAGGACGCCGGGCAGTGGCTGGACAGCTCCTACGAGGCGGTGCTCCACTTCGCCGCGTACTCCCAGGTCGGCCAGTCCGTCGCCGACCCCGAGCCGTACTGGCGCAACAACGTCGGCGGCACCGCCGACCTCCTCGCCGCCATGCGCGACGCGGGCGTGCGCACCCTCGTCTTCTCCTCCACCGCCGCGACCTACGGCGAACCCGCGGCCGTCCCGATCACCGAGGACGCCCCCACCGCCCCCACCAACCCCTACGGCGCCACCAAGCTCGCCGTCGACCACATGATCGGCGGCGAGTGCGCGGCCCACGGCCTGGCCGCCGTCTCCCTGCGCTACTTCAACGTGGCGGGCGCCCACGGGCCTCACGGCGAGCGGCACGCCCCCGAGACCCACCTCATCCCCCTCGTCCTCCAGGTCGCCCTCGGCGAGCGCGAGTCCGTCTCCGTCTACGGCGACGACTACCCCACCCCCGACGGCACCTGCGTCCGCGACTACATCCACGTGGCCGACCTCGCCGAGGCCCACCTCCTCGCCCTCTCCGCGGCCCGCGACGGCGAGCACCTGATCTGCAACCTCGGCAACGGCAGCGGCTTCTCCGTCCACGAGGTCATCGAGACCGCCCGCAAGGTCACCGGCCACCCCGTCCCGCAGACCGCCGCCGCGCGCCGCCCCGGCGACCCCGCCGTCCTCGTCGCCTCCGCCGAACGGGCCGCCGAGACCCTCGGCTGGCGCCCGCGCCGCACGGAACTGGCCGACATCATCGCGGACGCCTGGGAGTTCGCCCGGCGGGCGGCCGCCGAGTGAGCGCCCGCGCCACGGCCGACGCTTATCGGCGGGCCTTCGGGCACCCGCCCGCCGGGGTCTGGGCCGCCCCCGGCCGGGTCAACCTCATCGGTGAATACACCGACGTCAACGAGGGGTTCGTGCTCCCGCTCGCCCTCCCGCACACCGTACGGGCCGCCGCCTCGCCCCGCGCCGACGGCCGGCTCCGCCTCCACCAGGGCGACGACCCCGCCACCGGCTGGGCCGAACTCGCCCCCGCAGACCTGGAACCGGGCCGCACCACGGGCTGGGCCGCCTACCCCGCCGGGGTGCTGTGGGCCCTGCGCGAGGCCGGCCACGAACTCGGCGGCGCCGACCTCCAGATCGACGGCGACGTCCCGCAGGGCGCCGGGCTGTCCTCCTCGGCGGCCCTGGAGTGCGCCGTCGCCCTCGCCCTCGCGGAGACCGCCGGACTCACCCTCTCCCGGCAGGAGACCGCCCGGATCTGCCAGCGGGCGGAGAACGCCTTCGTCGGCGTCCCCTGCGGGATCATGGACCAGACCGCGTCCGTGAGCTGCGCCGCCGGACACGCCCTCCACCTCGACACCCGCGACCTCACCCACCGCCAGGTGCCCTTCGACCCGGAGGCCGCGGGGCTGCGGCTGCTGGTCGTCGACACCCGCGTGAAGCACGCGCTGGCCGACGGCGCGTACGCGAAACGGCGCGCCGGTTGTGAGGCGGGGGCCCGCGCGCTGGGCGTATGCGCGCTGCGCGACGTGCCCCACGACCGCCTCAAGGACGCCCTCGACCGGCTGCCGGAGCCGGGGACGCGGGCGCTGGTGCGCCACGTCGTCACCGAGAACGAGCGCGTCCGGCAGGTCGTCGCGCACCTCGACGCGGGCGACGTCCGGGCCGTGGGACCGCTCCTCGACGCCGGGCACGCCTCGCTCCGCGACGACTTCCGGGTCTCCTGCCCGGAGCTGGACCTGGCGGTCGCGGTTGCGAATTCCGCGGGGGCGCTGGGCGCCCGGATGACCGGCGCGGGGTTCGGCGGATCGGCGCTGGCGCTGGCGCCGGCGGAGCGGGCGGCCGATGTGGAACGCGCCGTTCTGGACGCCTTCGCGCGGGCGGGCCACGCCCGGCCGCGGGTGTTTGCGGTGGTCGCGGGGGCGGGAGCCCGTCGCCTGGCGTAGCCGGGGGTGCGAAAACCGGCGGGTACATGGACAACATCGAGTCGTTCCATGTCGTTCACTGCCCCAATACTGAACAGAAAGCTCACCATAAACACGCGGGTCAGGCAGTTTTGCCAATCGGCTTCCGTTGCCGGACCCCCGCCGTACGCTGATGCACAGCGCCGGTGGGGGCCGACGCTGATCAGGGGGCGAGACAGTCAGGTACGACGCCCGGGGGCGGGGTAGTTGTCATGGCACGGCGGCGGCCGTGCGCGCGTGGCGACCCCGGCACCGGGCGCCGTACCCGCACTGCCCGCCTACCCGGGACATGGGGGTGGCTGTGGCACGAATTCGGGTTCTGGTGGTCGACGACCACCGCATCTTCGCCGAGTCGCTCGCCGCTGCCCTCGCGGCCGAGCAGGATGTGGACGTCTCGGCGGCCGGCAGCGGTCCGGCGGCGATGCGCGCGCTGGAGCGCGCGGCGGGCGAGGGCCGTCGCTTCGACGTGCTCCTGATCGACGCAGATCTGGGCACGGTGGCGACGGACGGCGTGCCGGGGCAGCGCGTGCCCGGCCAGGAGGGCGCGCCCACGGAAGGCACCGTCGACGGGATCTCGCTGGTGGCGGGCGTCCGCAGCGGACAGCCCGCCGTGCGGACGGTGGTGCTCGCCGAGCGCGACGACCCCAGACGGGCCGCCGCCGCGCTCCAGGCGGGCGCGGGCGGCTGGGTGGCCAAGGACTGCTCGCTGTCCCGGCTGCTGGCCGTCATCAGGGGCGTCCTGCGGGACGAGACGCACCTGCCGCCGGCCCTGCTCACCGGGGTGCTGCGGGAGCTCACGGCCGCGCGCAAGCACCGCACCGAGAGCGAGCGGCTCGTGGAGTCGCTGACCCCGCGCGAGCGCGAGGTGCTGCGCTGCATGGTCGCGGGGCTGGGCCGCAAGGCCGTCGCCGAGCGGCTCTACCTCTCCCCGCACACGGTGCGCACGCACATGCAGAACGTGCTGGGGAAGCTGGGCGTGCACTCCACGCTCGCGGCGGTGGCGCTGGCCCGGCGGGCCGGGGTGGGGCCGGTCGACCTAGCCGGGCACATTGTCGAACGGGGCGGTCAACTGACGTAGCAGATCGGCCAGTTCGCGCCGCTGCCCGCCGGGCAGCCGGGCGAGGATGGCGCGCTCCTGGGCGAGCAGCCCGGCGAGCGCCTCGTCCGCGCGGTCGCGCCCCTCGGCGGTGAGCCGCACCAGCACGCCCCGGCGGTCGCTGGGGTCGGGCAGCCGCTCGACGAGGCCGCGCTTGGCGAGCCGGTCGATGCGGTTGGTCATGGTGCCGGAGGTGACCAGCGTCTGGGTGAGCAGCTGGCCGGGGGAGAGCTGATAGGGGTCGCCCGCGCGGCGCAGGGAGGTGAGCACGTCGAACTCCCACGGCTCCAGCTGGTGCTCCGCGAAGACCAGTCGCCGGGCCCGGTCGAGGTGGCGGGCGAGCCTGCTGACGCGGCTGAGCACCTCGAGCGGTTCCACGTCGAGGTCCGGGCGCTCGCGGCGCCACGCTGACACAAGTCGATCGACCTCGTCCTCCATGACGATCAGTGTAGTTGGTCTGTCGACATGAAGTCTCTTGACGTCAAGATATTTTGGGGTGGATGCTTGATTCATCGGCGTACGGAACCCGTACGTACGGGACTCCGAGCGCCCCCACTCCCGTACGTGCGCCCCTGTCTGGAGGCTCCACCCATGACCAGCGCACCCACCTGGGACCCGCAGCAGTACCTCCGCCACTCCGGCCACCGCACCCGCCCCATCCACGACCTCCTCGCCCGAGTCCCCGAACTGCCCGGCGCCCCCGCCCGCATCGTGGACCTCGGCTGCGGCCCCGGCAACGTCACCGCCCTCCTCGCCGAACGCTGGCCCGGCGCGCGGATCACCGGACTCGACAACTCCGCGGAGATGCTCGCCGAGGCGGATCGCACCGCCGCCGGCGGCGGCCGGATCGCATTCGCCCGCGCGGACCTCGCCGACTGGGCCCCGGCCGGGACCTACGACCTGATCTTCTCCAGCGCGACCTTCCAGTGGGTCCCGGGGCACGCGGAACTCTTCCCCGCCTGGACGCGGGCCCTCGCCCCCGGCGGCACCCTCGCCTTCACGATCCCCGGCAACTTCACGGCGCCGAGCCACGTCCTCCTGCACGAACTCTGCGAAAGCCCGCGCTGGCGCGACCGCCTGGGCGGCCTCTACCGCGCGGGCCACATCCTGGAACCGGGCGAATACCTCGACCGGCTCGCGGGCCTGGGCCTTGACGTGGATGCGTGGGAGACGACGTACGTACAGCTGCTGCCGGGGCCGGACCCGGTGCTGGACTGGACGAAGGGGACGGCGCTGCGGCCGATGCTGACTGCCCTGGCGGGCGATGCGGAGGCGACGGAGGATTTCCTCGCGTCGTACGCGGCACGACTCCGCGAGGCGTATGCGGCGGGGCCGCATGGCACGGTCTTCCCGTTCCGGCGAATTTTTGTGGTGGCGCGGCGGGTGCGTTGATTTTTCCCCAGCCCCGCCCCTTCCCGAAACCGGGGAGACCCCGGACCCCAGCGACCTTCGGTCGCGTCCTCAAACGCCGGACGGGCTGGATGGTGCGGGCCGTAGCCAGCGATTTCAGCCCGTCCGGCGTTTGAGGACAACGCGCGAAGCGTGTTGCTGGGGGTCTGGGGCGCAGCCCCGGTTTCGGGAAGGGGCGGGGTAGGGGACAAAGCCCGCCGCAGGCGCCACGCACCCGCGCCCCCGGGGGCCTGGGGCGGAGCCCCCCCACGCGGCGGAGCCGCATATCAGACGCAGCCGGGAAGGGGCGGGGTGGGGAACAAGCCCGCCGCAGGCGCGAACCGGCCCGCACCAGACAGCGGCGCCCTAAGACCTCCGATGCCCCACAAGACGAGGCTTCGGCTCCAGCCCGTCCAGCCCGTGCCACGCCAGGTTCACCAGATGCGCCGCCACCTCCGCCTTCTTCGGCTTGCGCACGTCCAGCCACCACTGGCCCGTGAGGGCGACCATGCCCACCAGGGCCTGGGCGTAGAGCGGGGCCAGCTTCGGGTCGAAGCCGCGGGCCTTGAACTCCAGGCCCAGGATGTCCTCGACCTGGGTGGCGATGTCGCTGATCAGGGAGGCGAAGGTGCCCGTGGACTGCGCGACGGGCGAGTCGCGGACGAGGATGCGGAAGCCGTCCGTATACGTCTCGATGTAATCCAGCAGGGCGAAGGCCGCCTGCTCCAGCAGCTCCCGCGGGTGCCCGGCCGTCAGCGCGCCCGTCACCATGTCGAGCAGCTGCCGCATCTCGCGGTCGACCACCACCGCGTACAGCCCCTCCTTGCCGCCGAAGTGTTCGTAGACCACCGGCTTGGAGACCCCGGCCTTCGCCGCGATCTCCTCCACCGAGGTGCCCTCGAACCCCCGCTCGGCGAAGAGTGTGCGACCGATGTCCAGCAGCTGCTCACGGCGCTCCGCGCCGGTCATCCGCACCCGGCGGGTGCGCCGGGTCCCCGGAGCAGGGGTCCGGGTCTTGCCACTGGTGGAATCGCTGGAATCGCTGTCGGTCGCCACGCTGTCAATCATGCCGCGTGAACGGCGCTTTCCTTCCGCCGGGAGTCGATGCGGTCCGCGTCCGGCCAGCGCACGTCGTACGCCCAGCCGGCCTTCTCCAGCCAGCGGATGATGCGGGCGCTCGAATCCAGCTGGCCCTTCAGCACGCCGTGGCGGGCCGAGGTCGGGTCGGCGTGGTGCAGGTTGTGCCAGGACTCACCGCAGGAGAGCACCGCCAGCCACCACACGTTGCCCGACCGGTCACGCGACTTGAAGGGGCGCTTGCCCACCGCGTGACAGATGGAGTTGATCGACCACGTCACATGGTGCAACAGCGCCACCCGCACCAGTGAACCCCAGAAGAACGCCGTCAGCGCACCCTGCCATGACCACGTCACCAGCCCGCCGACCAGCGGCGGGATCAGCAGCGACACCGCCGTCCACAGCACGAACTGCCGCGACACCCGCCGGATCGCCGGATCCTTGATCAGATCCGGTGCGTACTTCTCCTGCGGCGTCTGCTCCTCGTCGAACATCCAGCCGATGTGCGCCCACCACAGACCCTTCAGCAGCGCCGGCACGGTCTCACCGAACCGCCACGGCGAATGCGGATCGCCCTCGGCGTCCGAGAAGCGGTGATGTCTGCGGTGATCCGCCACCCAGCGCACCAGCGGACCCTCCACCGCCATCGACCCCATGACCGCCAGGACGATCTTCAACGGCCGCTTCGCCTTGAACGCGCCGTGCGTGAAATGCCGGTGGAACCCGATCGTGATGCCGTGGCAGCCGATGTAATACATCGCCACCATCAGCCCGAGATCGAGCCAGCTCACCCCCCAGCCCCACGCCAGCGGAACGGCGGCCACCAGGGCCACGAACGGCACGGTGATGAACAGCAACAGCGCGAACTGCTCCACCGAGCGCTTGCTGTCACTGCCCAGAGTGGCGGACGGGAGCGGCGTTTCCTGGGCCTTCGGCGCGTCTTCGATCACGTCGGGGCTTGCGGTCATCAGATCCCTTAAGGGGGCTCGGGGCATGGCTACGGGTCCGTAACCTACGGCTACGTAAGTATGGCAGGGCAGGGCTCCGGAGCAAGAGGGCTGTGGACAACCGCGCGTCGGGCGGCGACCTATGCTGGTCACCGTCGGACAGCGCGGTCCGCGAACCCTCCAGACGTGCCAGAAACTCTGCAAGGAGCCGCACCTGTGAGCAGTGCCGACCCCATCAGCCTCGCCGCCGGGGAAACCCCGCGGAACGACGCCGAAGCACAGCGCAGCGCCGCCCTGCGCGCCGACATCCGGCGCCTCGGCGACCTCCTCGGCGAAACCCTGGTCCGCCAGGAGGGCGAGGATCTCCTCGACCTCGTCGAGCGCGTCAGGGCCCTCACCCGCACCGACGGCGAAGCCGCCGCCCGGCTCCTCGGCGACACCGATCTGGAGACCGCGGCCAAGCTGGTCCGCGCCTTCTCCACCTACTTCCACCTCGCCAACGTCACCGAGCAGGTGCACCGCGGCCGCGAGCTCCAGGCCAAGCGCGACGCCGAGGGCTCGATACTCGCCCGCACCGCCGACCAGCTCAAGGACGCCGACCCCGAGCACCTCCGGCAGACCGTCGACCACCTCGGCGTACGCCCCGTCTTCACCGCCCACCCCACCGAAGCCGCCCGCCGCAGCGTCCTCAACAAGCTCCGCCGCATCGCCGAGCTGCTCGACACCCCCGCCGGCGCCACCGGGGACAAGCGCCGCACCGACCTGCGCCTCGCCGAGAACATCGACCTCCTCTGGCAGACCGACGAGCTCCGCGTCGCCCGCCCGGAGCCCACCGACGAGGCCCGCAACGCCATCTACTACCTCGACGAGCTCCACGCCAACGCCGTCGGCGACGTCCTGGAGGACCTCGCCGCCGAGCTCGACCGCGTCGGCCTCGCCCTGCCCGCCACCACCCGCCCGCTGACCTTCGGCACCTGGATCGGCGGCGACCGCGACGGCAACCCCAACGTCACCCCCCAGGTCACCTGGGACGTCCTCATCCTCCAGCACGAGCACGGCATCACCGACGCCCTCGAACTCGTCGACCTCCTCCGCAGCGCCCTCTCCAACTCCATCCGCAACAGCGGCGCCACCGAGGAACTCCTCTCCTCCCTCCAGCGCGACCTCGAACTCCTCCCCGAGATCAGCCCCCGCTACAAGCGCCTCAACGCCGAGGAGCCCTACCGCCTCAAGGCCACCTGCGTCCGGCAGAAGCTCGTCAACACCCGCGAACGCCTCGCCCGCGGCACCTCACACCAGGAAGGCCGCGACTACCTCGGCACCGGCGAACTCCTCGCCGACCTCCAGCTCGTCCAGGACTCCCTGCGCGCCCACCGCGGCGGCCTCATCGCCGACGGCCGCCTGGAGCGCGCCCTGCGCACCCTCGCCGCCTTCGGCCTGCACCTGGCCACCATGGACGTCCGCGAACACGCCGACGCCCACCACCACGCCCTCGGCCAGCTCTTCGACCGGCTCGGCGAGGAATCCTGGCGCTACGCCGACATGCCCCGCGACTACCGCCGCAAGCTCCTCGCCAAGGAACTGCGCTCACGCCGCCCGCTGGCCCCCACACCCGCACCGCTCGACGCCGGCGGCCAGAAGACCCTCGGCGTCTTCCGCACCATCCGCAAGGCCCTGGAAGGCTTCGGCCCCGAGGTCGTCGAGTCCTACATCATCTCCATGTGCCAGGGCGCCGACGACGTCTTCGCCGCCGCCGTCCTCGCCCGCGAGGCCGGACTCGTCGACCTCCACGCCGGCTGGGCCAAGATCGGCATCGTGCCGCTCCTGGAGACCACCGACGAGCTCAAGGAAGCCGACCGCATCCTCGACGAGATGCTCGCCGACCCCTCCTACCGGCGCCTGGTCGCACTGCGCGGCGACGTCCAGGAGGTCATGCTCGGCTACTCCGACTCCTCCAAGTTCGGCGGCATCACCACCTCCCAGTGGGAGATCCACCGCGCCCAGCGCCGCCTCCGCGACGTCGCCCACCGCTACGGCGTACGGCTGCGCCTCTTCCACGGCCGCGGCGGCACCGTCGGCCGCGGCGGCGGCCCCACCCACGACGCGATCCTCGCCCAGCCCTGGGGCACCCTCGAAGGCGAGATCAAGGTCACCGAGCAGGGCGAGGTCATCTCCGACAAGTACCTCATCCCCGCCCTCGCCCGCGAGAACCTGGAACTGACCGTCGCGGCCACGCTCCAGGCGTCCGCCCTGCACACCTCACCGCGCCAGTCCGACGAGGCACTCGCCCGCTGGGACGCCGCCATGGACACGGTCTCCGACGCCGCCCACGGCGCGTACCGCCGCCTGGTCGAGGACCCCGACCTGCCCGCCTACTTCTTCGCCTCCACACCCGTCGACCAGCTCGCCGAACTCCACCTCGGCTCCCGGCCCTCCCGCCGCCCCGACTCCGGCGCCGGACTCGACGGCCTGCGCGCCATCCCCTGGGTCTTCGGCTGGACCCAGTCCCGCCAGATCGTCCCCGGCTGGTACGGCGTCGGCTCCGGCCTCAAGGCCGCCCGCGAGGCCGGACTCGACAACGTCCTGGAGGAAATGCACGAACACTGGCACTTCTTCCAGAACTTCCTCTCCAACGTCGAGATGACCCTCGCCAAGACGGACCTGCGCATCGCCCAGCACTACGTCGACACACTCGTCCCCGACGAGCTCAAGCACGTCTTCGACACGATCCGCGCCGAACACGAGCTGACCGTGCAGGAAGTCCTGCGGATCACGGGGGAGCGGGAACTGCTCGACTCCAGCCCGGTGTTGAGGCAGACGTTCCATATCCGCGACGCGTATCTGGACCCGATCTCGTATCTCCAGGTGACGCTGCTCGATCGCCAGCGGCAGGCCGCGGAGCGGGGGGAAGCGGCGGATCCCTTGCTGGCCAGGGCGCTGCTGCTGACCGTCAACGGGGTGGCGGCGGGGCTGCGCAACACGGGCTGAGGCGTGGGTGCGGGTCCGTTGCCGCCTGCGGCGGGAGCGCCCTTGGGGCCGCACCTGGAAGCCCTCGGCCCGCAGCCGGGCCGCGATGGCGTCGACGATGGTCCGGTCGTCCTCGACGACGAGCAC
>NZ_JBFBBD010000101.1:0-23967 GCF_040689515.1 Streptomyces sp. NPDC051173 | reverse complement strand
TCCTCAAGCGCCGGACGGGCTGGATGTGGCTGATGTGGGTGCGCAATTCAGCCCGTGGGGGCACCTCCCAGCGGTAGCTGGGGGAGCTTGAGGACACTCCCCCAGACTCCGTCCGGGGGGGACCCCCAAGGGCGTTCACCGCCGCAGGCAGCAACGGGCCTGCAGACTGGCAAAGATCCGCCGGACACGGCCTGGACGTCCCGCAGGGCAGCGCGCGAAGACCGGCCGGACACGGCCGGTTGGCTCGAACGGCACCTCGCGTTCGCGCGGGGTCTTCCCTTCCCGGCCCGGCCCTGAGCGAATGAAGCCCGGACCGGACCGCCCGTGCCCACCGCCTCGCCCCGGAGGACCTCAGCCATGCGGATCGCCAGCCACCGCCCGGGAACCGCCCCGCCGGCCCACGCCGCCGGGAGGCCGTGATGCGGGCCGTCGTGACCGGCGCGGCCGGTTTCCTGGGCTCCCACCTGTGCGCGCACCTGCTGGCCGCCGGTGACACCGTCGTCGCCGTCGACGCGCTGACCGACAGCTACGACGTGGCGCTCAAGGAACGCAACCTCCGGGACCTGGCCGGTCGGCCGGCCTTCTCCTTCCACCACGCGGACCTGCTGGACGCCGACCTCGGCCCGCTGCTCGAAGGCGCCCACGCCGTCTACCACTTGGCGGGCGAGCCCGGCGTACGGTCCTCCTGGGGAGCCGCGTTCGAGCTCTGCGCCCGCCGTAACATCCTCGCCACCCAGACGCTGCTGGAAGCGGTGCGCAGCCGCGCGTCCGGCGCCTTCGTCCACGCCTCCAGCTCGGCCGTCTACGGCGACGCGGGGACGCTTGCCCCGGTGTCCCCCTACGGAGTCACCAAGCTGGCCGCCGAGCACCTCTGCGAGCTCTACCGCGCCGCCTATGGGGTGCCCACGCTGTCCCTGCGGCTGTTCTCCGTCTACGGGCCACGGCAGCGGCCCGACACGGCCTTCGCCCGCCTGTTGGCCGCGGCGGCGGGCGGCGAGCCGTTCCCGCTGTACGGCGACGGCGAGCAGACCCGCGACTTCCTGTACGTACGGGACGCCGTCACCGCCTTGCGGGACGCGGCCTGCTCCGGCTTCACGGGCGTGGCCGACCTCGGCGGCGGCTGCCCGGTGTCCGTGAACCAGGCGATCGCCGCCGTCGAGCAGGTGACCGGCCCGGTGAAGACCCTCCCGCGCCCCGCGGAGCCCGGGGACGTACGGCACACGGCCGCGGACATCACCGTCGCCTCCCGGGCGTTCGGCTTCCGCCCGCGGACGTCGCTGCGGGAGGGGGTGGCGGCGACGGCGGCGGAAGCGGGACCGGGTGGCGTGCGTCAGAAGTAGCCCCGGCGGCCGCGCTGCCGTGTGCGCCCCCTGCGTGGCACGAGCTGCCGGTGCCCGGTGGAACTCGTCGCGGTCGGGCACGCGTGTGCCCCGGTGATCGGGACAATTCTGCTTCTGGGAGCGGTCGGTGGGAGCGGGGAGGGCGTGTCCATGCGCTGGGTGAAGGTGTGCGGGAGCGTGGCCTTGGCTGTGGCGACGGTGGTGACGGGGCCGTTCGCGGCACCGGCCGGAGCGCATGAGTCGAAGGCCGTCGTCGAGGTCGTCGAGGGGGTCGACGGCGCCGGTCCCGGTGGTGCCGAGCGTGGCGACGACGGCGAAGGGCCGCAGGCCGGCGCCGCGGTCGTCCGCGATGCGCCGGGCGAGCTCCACCGGGTCGAGACGCAGCGCGCGGTCGGCCGGTACCGCGGACAACTGCCTGCGGGGGAGGCCCAGGAGGTGGGCGGCGCGTGCGATGGAGGGGTGGGCCTGGGTGGAGCAGTGGAGACGGGCGCGTGAGCAGTCGTCGCCGAGGTGGTGGTCGCGTGCGACGGCCAGGGCGCTGAGGTTGGCGACGGAGCCGCCGCTGACGAACAGCCCGCCGGTCTCCCGAGGGAGGCCCAGGAGCGTCTTGAGCCAGTCGATCGTGGTGAGTTCGAGCTGGGTGGGTCCCGCGCCGACCAGCCACGCCCCTGGCACGGAGAGGTATGCAGAGGCGAGGGCGTCGGCGAGTACGGCCGGGAAGTTGCCGGTGGAGGGGGTGAAGGCGAAGCTGCGGGGGTGGTCGAGGCGGGTCGCCTCGCCGAGGGCGTCGCGGGTGGCGCGGTCGAGTACGGGGCGCAGGTCCTCGGTGCCGTCCTCGGGCAGGGGTTCGTCCAGGACGGCCCGCAGGCCGTCAGGGGAGGGGACGCGCAGGGGAGGGCGGGCGCGGGAGGTGGTGAACCGCTCGATGATGAGCTCGAGCGTGTGCAGGCCTGCCGTGCGCATCGCTTCTTCGGGCAGCCGGAGCAGGGGTGTTACGGCCGCCGTGCCGTCCTCTCCCGTCCGGGACCGGTCGTGGAAGGACGTGATCCAGGCCCGCGCCTGGGGGTGGAGGCGGGGCCGGGGCGCCAAGGGGCCCACGGTGTGCCCGAACTGGAGCAGGGCCAGTTCCTGCCCTGCGGTGACCGGGCCCGGACGGGCGACGGCCCAGCACAGGGCCTCGTCGTCGTGGAGCCCGGCGAGATCCATCGGTGCGGTGAGCGGACCCGATGCCGTCCGGCCGTCGAGCCGGTAGCGCCCGGTGGGGGCGAGGCCGTGCACGGTGGTGTCCTCGGCGGCGTGGACGACGAGCTGGCTCGGGCGGCGCGGCCCCGGCGGCATGACCGAGCCCGCCGAGGGGCAGTGGGACGATCTCCGACAGTTCGAGTTCGATGCCGTCCGTCTCCGAATCTGCAGGATCGTGCTTTCCGCGCATTCACGCCTCCAGCGGTTCGTCCTCGCACTTGCCGGCTCACCTATGCTCACTGCTGGCTGATGCACCGTCAATATGCTTACGGGCATGGGCTGTCAGAACTGCCCGCTGTCACCTGACGGCCGGGTCATCGGCCCCGACGGGACCAGGGAGGGAGGCGGAGGCCGAGGCTCGCCTGGCTAGCGCTGGTGTGCGCGGAAGCCTCCGGGAGTGTGGCCGGTCTCGCGGACCAGGAACTTCCCGAAGTTGGTGGGCTCGGAGAATCCGAGCGTCCGGCCGATCGCGGCGACGGGCAAGTCGGTGTGCACCAGCAGGCGTTGTGCCTCCAGGGCGACGCGGGCGTCGATGAGTTGCTTGGCGGTGCGGCCGGTGGCGGCCTGGCACGCCCGGGTCAGGGTGCGCGGCGCGTAGCCGATCCGGACGGCGTACCTCTGCACGGACCGGGTGGCGGCGAACGAGCGCTCCAGCTCGTACCGGAACGCACGGAAGACCTCCCCGCCCGCGGTCGCCGAGGCGGCGGGATCCGGGTGCGGCAGCCGGGCCAGGCGCAGCAGCACCGCGCCCAGGAGCTGGCGCAGCAGTTGAACGGTGGGGTCGGCGTCCGCGCCTTCTCGTCGGTTGTCCACGGTGTGGTACTCGGCCGCGATCTCGGCCAGGGCCCGGTCGAGGGCTTCGTAGTCGCCCGGGGACAGGGTCCAGTCGGACGGCCCGAAGCCGTCGAGGAGGGGAGTGGTCAGGGGCAGGCGTGGTGGGAAGGTGGCGGTGAAGAGCACCAGCACGGCATCCAGTTCGGCCAGGCGGCCCGTCGGGTCGGCCGGGAACCGCTGTACCTGCCCGGGCCGCACATGCAGCAGCCTGCGCGGCGCACAGTGCTGGGGGACGAAATCGACCATCGCGGTTCCCTCACCGCCCCGCACGAGAAGCAGCTGATGGAAGTCCGGCCTGCTTGCGGTACGGGCAACTGACTTCCTCATACGGCGACGCAGGACGTCGAACGTCAGGACCTCGATCCCCAGCCGGGGGCGGTCGGGATTGAGGTACGCGATGTCTACGGGGGCGCCTTGTCCAACTTCAACCATGGTGGGTCCCGACTCTACCTCGCTGCGGGAGCCCCTCGGCGTGGATCGTGGAGGCATCACAGCGCGCTGCCGGCCCCGAGGCCGCAGCGCGCACCGGAACATCACCGCCTTGACAGGCGCACCTTCAGGAAGGCCCATCACTGTGAAGACCGCGATCACCGATCCCGCACAGCTGCCCAGCGCGTTCGAGCACGCCCTCAACAGCAATGACGTCGACGGCGTACTGGCCTTGTTCGTCCCCGGCGCCACCATGCGCACGGAGTCCGGCGAGGTCATCACCGGCCCCCAGGCGCTGCGTCAGGAGATCAGCAGGACAGCCGCCGCCAGTGGACGGCTCACCAACAACTCCCGGCACGCTCTGGTCGGAGCCGACACCGCGCTGCTCGTCACCGACTGGACCCTCGAAGTCACAGCCCCCGACGGCGAGCGCGTCACTCGGACCGGCACCACTGCCAACGTCGCGCACCGAGGCGCGGACGGCTGCTGGCGGTTCACCGTACTCAACCCACTCGGCACGGCCTGAGGGCGTACGGCTGGGGCTGGGGTCCACCGCGGCCACGAGGAGGTGATCCCGCGTTGGCGGCGGTGTCCTTCCGGCGGGGGTTTCGCGGATTGAGGTCTCCTTCGCGGCGTCGACTTGGAAGGGCGGCCGCGGCTCATCGGCCCTGTTCGTGTCCGGTGAACCCGAAACCTCGGTCATGGGGCTATCCCCCGGGAAGGTGTCGGGCCGGCCCCAGCGCACCCGGGCCGCCACATGCGTGACGATCTTCCCAGCAGCACTTGACACCAGGCACGTTGGAGAGTGATCACACATGATCGGCAACGGGAAACGGCTCGCCGTGGCGGCCCTCGCCCTGGCCGCGACGCTGGCCCCCGCGGCGGCCGCGTACGCGGCACCGGCGGCGTCCGCGTCGGCCGCCGAGTCGGCCCCCGTCCACGCGCTGGACCGGATCGCCCATCCGCTGCGGTCGACGGAACCGGGCACCGGCACGGCCGATCTGCAGGCCCTGGGGGCGATGGTCGGCGACGCCAAGGTGGTCGGCGTGGGCGAGGCCACGCACGGCTCGCACGAGTTCTTCGCCCTGAAGGACCGGCTCTTCCGCTACCTCGTCGAGCAGAAGGGATTCACCACCTTCGCTCTGGAGATCAGCTGGTCGGCGGGCCTGCGGATCGACGACTACCTCCAGCACGGCGACGGCGACGCACGGCAGGTCGTGCACGAGGTGATGGCCGGATCCCCCTGGGACCGCGAGGAGTTCGTGACCCTCGTCCAGTGGATGCGCGACCACAACCGCCGGCACCCCGAACGCCCGGTCCACTTCCTGGGCGACGACATCGGCGCGCCCAGGCTCGACGAGCGGGTCTTCGACAGCGTCACCGACTACGTCCGGCGGACCCGCCCGGAATCCCTGCCGCGCCTGAACGAGCTACTCACCGGCCTGCGCCCGCTCGACGACGCCATCGCCTACCTGCAGCGGCCGCTCGCCGAGCGGCAGCAGAACGCGGCCAAGGCGCGGCAAGTACTGGAACTCGTGCAACAGCAGAGATCGGAGGGTGGCGAGGACGTCGATTCTGTTCTCCAGAGCGCCCGCAACATCGCCCAGACCTACACTTTCCTGACCGTCGACCCCGGCGACCAGGCATCGTTGACCGCCATGGAGCGCTACCGCGACCAGGTGATGGCCGAGACCACGGCATGGTGGCAGCGGCGCACCGGCGGCAAGGTCCTGCTGTCGGCCCACAACGACCACGCGGGCTACGCGGCCTCCGACCCCACGACGTACCCGAAGACCCAGGGCTCGTTCCTCCGCGACACCCTGGGCGCGGACTACCTCGCCGTCGGCACCACCTTCGACCAGGGCTCCTTCCTCTCCAAGGACGAGGCGCTCGGCGGCGAGTGGAAGAAGTTCACCGTCCCCCCGGCCGGCCCCGGCACGAACGAGTACACGCTCGACCAGGTCCGGTACCGCGACTACTACGCCGACCTGCGCAAGGCCCCTGCCGCCGCCCGCAGTTGGCTGAACCTCTCACGCCCGACATACAGCGTCGGCACGCAGTACCCGAACGACAAGACGCCGGAGATCGCCATCGGCAGGGCCTACGACGTCCTGGTCCACCTTCACGCTGTTCGGGAGGCGGGCAAGCTCTAGGTGTTGCGGGACATGACGTTGGTGACGCATGTCGGCAGCCGTGGAACCGAGGTGCCTCGGTGGGCACGGTTGGGGTAGCGCGCGGGCCGTGTCGAGTCCCGAGTCTGACAAGGTGAGGGCTTTCGGTCACGCCGTCAGTCCCTATGTGCTGCCGTAATCACCGGTCTCGACAGCGGTCGGCACCGTGTCCTCCGCTGTCATGGCCGCCGCCGAGCAACGCACGTTCGACACGATGTCCACCCGCTTCGCCGTGCCCGTCCACCGGTCTGACGGCACCACAGGTCGCTGAGACACCGGCCCGGCCGCACCACGTCGGCCCGGCTCCTCGCACTGCGCACGCGGAAGGCCGGGCACCGTGCTGCTCTTCAGCGAAGTCCTTCACGGGATCGCTCAGGCGCCGATCGTTCGTTGAGGGCCGCCGGCCGTTCCGGCGCCAACCCGCAGGCCCTTGTCCAAGGGCGGTACGGCAGATGCATCGCCGTCCAGCCACCGCAAGAACACGTGCACAGCGGACAGCGGATGCGCTGCGGCCCCGTACCAGGTTCGCTCGCGCAGCCGCATCGACCACATCCGGCCCGTTGCGCTCAGTAGCGTGTAGGGTCGGCTGCCGCCTACGCGGTCACCTCGTCGCCCCCAGCTCCGCGCGCAAGCGCCCGTACCGTTCCTCCATCGCCGGTTCCGCCGCCGGGCCCGCGCCCAGCAGGCGTTCGTACAGCAGGACGCAGCGCGCCAAGGCCACCGCCCGATCCGAAGGCTCGTTCGTTGTCTCATGTGTCGCCGCCGCGGCGGCAGCGCGGCAGCGCGTGCCCTCGTACACCAGCGCCTCGGCCAGCCTGACGGAGGCGGGGAGTCCGGACGGGGCCGGGGTGAGGGACTGGCGGTCGATCGCGGCGACGCCGAGCGCTGCGGCACCGGTCGGCAGGGCGTCGAGCAGGGTGACTCGGGAGACCGTCTCCCGGAGCTCGTCGAGCATGCGTGGCCACACCGCGGCCAGCAGTCGGACCCCCGACGCGAAGGTGGCGCGGTCTGCGGGCTGCCAGGAGCCGGGCAGTTCCACCGGCCATTCCACCGGTCCGGTGGCAGTGTCCGCCGTGGTCAACTGCCGGGCGAGCTCCGCCGCCCGCCCCGGTGTGAGCGTCCGCTCGCGGGCGGCCTTGGCGGCAGCCGGGTGCAGTGGCAGGGACAGTTCGGGCGGCGGGCCGGGAAGTCCCGCCCGCTCCAGCGCGCTCAGCAGTACGCGCTGCAGGGCCTCCTGGTCGCCGCGTGCCGAGGAGTGGTCGGGGTCCAGGTCCAATGCCGTTCCTTTGCTCAAGTCTTCCGCGTAAGTCTTCTGCTCAGGTCTTCCGCCCAGGGCTTCCCGAGCGGTGGCGCCGGTTTCGCGGCCGCCCTTCGTGAACGATATGACGGCGCCCGGACATCGGAAAATCCGGTGGCAGGATGTCGCCATCACGGCGAACGGCGCTGGTCGGCGGCGTGCGAGCGGATACGTCGGCCAACTTCCCACCGCTGCGGGCCTCGGTTGTTAAAAACCTCTTAGGTCCGGTCGCTATCAACTCCTCATGCACACCTTCGCTTCCCGCCGTACCGTCCGTGCCGCCGCAGTGGCCTTGGCGGTCACCCTGCCGTGTGTCACCCTCGCCGCTGACGCCGACGCCGCTTCCCGGCCGCCTGCCCGCGCCGACGCCGGCGTGAAGGCGCACGGCAACCTCGTGGACCTCCCCGTCCGGGGTGGCACCGCCACCCTCGACACCACCTCGCTGCGCGTGACGGCCCGTACGGACCAGGGCGCGGTCGTGGAGCTGTCGGCCGCCGCGGCCCAGGCGCCCGGCAAGCCCGGCCCCGTGACCGTCAGCGGTGGCGCCGCCCGCTGGACGTACGCCGGCACCGGCCTGGCCGTCACCGCCCGGTCCGACCAGGGACGTCTCGTCGTCACCACGACGTCCTCCGGCAGCGCCGACCGCACCCTCGCCTGGCCCGTCACCGGGACCGACGCCGGCGCGTCCGCCCTGCAACTCCCGCGTGGCGAGGGGCTGTCCATCCCGGTCGCCGACTCCTTCTGGAACTCGGCCGAGGCCCAGCTCACCGACAGCGACATCGCCATGGAGTCGGGGCTCTCCATGCCGCTGTGGGGCTACACCCTCGGCGGCCGGGGCGTCAGCTACCTCGTGCCCACCGACATCGGCACCACGCTGCGCGCGACCTCCGACCACGGACGGCTGCGCGCGACCGCCACCCACCACTTCTCCCGGGCCCAGGGCACCACGGACTACACCGCGACCTTCGCGCTCACCGACGGTTCGCCCGTCGCCCCGGCCGTCGACTACCGCGCCTGGCTCCAGCAGCACGGGCAGCTCGGCAGCCTGCGCCGCAAGATCGACGCCAATCCCGCCACGAAGAAGCTGCTCGGCGCCTTCCACGCCTACCTGTGGGGTGACGCCCGCACCGCCGACGGTATGCGCAAGCTGCGTGACCTCGGCGTGGACCGGATGTGGCTCGGTTACGACGCCGACGACAAGCCGATGGACGCCGCCGCCGTCACCGCCGCGAAGAAGGCGGGCTACCTCGTCGGCCCGTACGACTCCTTCGCCAACGGCCAGGACCCCAAGACCTCCGACACGCCCACCTCCGCCTGGCCCGACAAGGTCTACCCCGACTTCTGCGTCCAGGACGCCGACGGCAAGGCCGTGCCCGGCTTCCACGACCGGGGCTGCTATATGAGCTCCGAAGCGTTCGAGAAGGCCGAACGCGGCCGTCACCTCCTGGCCGACCGTACGCGCAAGATGACCGCCAACGGCGCCGACAGCTACTTCCTCGACGTCGACGCGGCCGGGGAACTCTTCGACGACCACGCCGCCGCCCACCCCATGGACAAGGCCCGCGACCGCGCCAACCGCCTCGCCCGGATGAAGCGCATCACCGACCGCAAGCTCGTCCTCGGCTCCGAGTCCGCGGGCGCCTGGTCCAACGAGGTGCTCGCCTTCGACCACGGCTCCGGCACCCCGGTCGCCGACGGGCTCTGGAAGGCGCAGAAGGACAAGGAGAAGTGGGGCGGTTACGCGCCCGAGGGCGCCCCCGGCATCTTCTTCAAGCCCGCCGAACTGCCCGCGTCCGTCGCCAAGGCGATGTACGACCCCACGTACCGCGTCCCCCTCTTCGAGACCGCGCTGCACGACTCGCTCGTCAACACCGAGCGGTGGGAGCTCTCCTACGACAAGCTGCCGCAGCAGAAGACGACGCGGGCGCTGCTGGCGATGCTCTGCAACACGCCGCTCAACTTCGTCCTCGACGGGAACTCTCTCAAGGAGCGGGGCGGCGAACTCGCCGCACTGCAGAAGTACTTCGCCCCGCTCCACGAGGCGGCGGGCACCGAGCCGATGACCGACTTCCGTACGCTGGACTCCGACCGGAGCGTGCAGGGCACGGTCTTCGGCGACGGCACGCTCACCGTCACGGCCAACTTCGGCACGAAGGCGTACGACGGGCTGCCGGGCGGCTGCGTCGACGCCAAGCTCAAGGGTGACAAGACCGCGCGCCGGCTGTGCCCCGCCGACGTGAACGTCAACCGCTGACGCCGACGCCCCGGCTCTCAGCTCCCGGCCGTGCCCACCGCGTGCGGGCTACGCCGGGTGCCGGGGGCCGGGGCCGACGGGTCCGCGCCCAGGGCGACGATCCGGTTGTCGGCGTCGACGTGCACGACCTGCGGCACGAGGGCGCGGGCCTCCGCGTCCTCGACCTGCGCATAGCTGATGAGGATGACGAGGTCCCCGGGGTGCACGAGGTGCGCGGCGGCCCCGTTGATCCCGATCACCCCGGACCCGCGCTCGCCCTCGATCACATAAGTCTCCAGACGCGCGCCGTTGTCGATGTCGACGATGTGCACGAGCTCACCGGGCAGCAGGTCGGCGGCGTCCATGAGATCGGCGTCGATGGTCACGGATCCGACATAGTGCAGGTCGGCGTGGGTGACCGTGGCTCGGTGGATCTTGGACTTGAACATGGTGCGAAGCACGCTGATTCTCCCTGCGGATGGGGTCGCGCCCCCGTGGGGTACGCGCCGTCGCAAGCCAGGGTAGCGTCCGGGGCCGCCGTTCTCCCCGTGGCCCAGGTCACGACGGACCCGCGGATTCAGGGCCGGGGCCTTGGCCGGTCGCCATCTCGTGGGCGGTCCGGGCGCCGGTGACCCGAGGCGTCGCGGCGGGCGCGTGGCCGGACGGGGCCGGGAGAGGGTTCTCCAGCGGCAGCCCGGCGCGGGCCGCCGCGTGGCCGCGGCAGAGTGGCCCGCCCATCGGAGGGCAGCACCACCTGCCGTGAATGCCAGGCCCTTCGTCCCGCCCGGCCATTGCCGACCGGGGCGATCACCGCGACAAAGCGTGGTACGACCGTGATTGCCGCATGCCTTTCCCGCAGGGCGCGGACGTCACCCTTCCAGGTCGGCTATGACCAGGGCGACGGGCGCGCGCTTCAGCTGACGGAGCCGCACATCGGCACTCCGACCGCGGCGCCGGGATCGAGCCGGTGCCTCAACTGGACGGCGACGGACCGGTGGTGTGAGGCGGCTGTGTGAAGGGGCCTTCGGTGATGAAGCGGCGGAGGTGGCGGGCGAAGGCCTGGGCGTCCCCGGGGGGCCAGGAGTCGAGGCTTGCGGCGATGCGGGCGGCCAGGCGCTCGCGTAGTTCGGCCACGGCGTGTTCTCCCTCGTCGGTGAGGACCAGCAGGGATGCGCGACGGTCGGTGGGGGCCGGTTCGCGGCGGATGAGTCCGGCGGCCTCCAGGCGGGAGGCGCGGCGGGTGACGCCGGAGCGGTCGAGTCCGGCGTCCGGAGCCAGGTCGGCGGCACTGCGGGGGCCGGTCCTGGCCAGGGCGCTGAGGATCGGGTAGGTCAGCTCGTCCACTGCTTCCCCCATGCCCTCGGTCAGGTTCTTGTGCAGCTGGGCGCGGGTGGTGCGTTTGAGCAGGATGCCCAGCGCATCGGCGATCTCGTGTCCTGCCTCGTTCTCCATACCCCCACAGTAGCGTGCGCCGCGCACGCATCAGGTGCTACAGCCAGAGAAGCGTGCGCAGCGCACGCACCTTCTCGACGTTCACCGTGGAAGGAATCCCCCATGAGCCCCACTCGCATCGCCGCTGCCCTCACCGACCTGATCCTCAACACCGACATCACCGTCGAAGAAGCCGCCGACCGCCACTTCGCCCCCGACTACCGGCAGCGCACGGACGGGCAGTGGGCCGACCGCGCCGGCTTCATCGAGCACATCGCCCACGTGCGCACACTCGTCGCCGAAGGCTCTGTCGAGGTCCACGACGAGCTCTGCGACGGCACCAAGTACGCCGACCGCCACACGGTCAACATCACGAAGAAGGACGGCTCGACCGTGCTCACGGAGGTCTACGTGTTCGCCGACCTGGCACCCGACGGCCGCTTCAGCCGCATAGAGGAGACCACGCTGATGCTCCAGGGCTCCGAAGCGGACCGCAACATCGGCAGCGCCCGCTGAGCTTGCCGCTCACCGTCCAGTGACGAACGCGGCCTGGACCTGGGATGTTTGACGCCCAGGTCCTCGGCGCGGTCGCTTGGTGCCGGATTCGTGGGAATCCGTCAGCTGGGCGAGGTTCCGCCGACCGCTCGCACTCGACGAAGGCCCGTCAGTGGTGGTGGCCCTGTCGGCCGAGGGTCTCCACCGGGGTCGCGCCGGGGCGGGTCCACTGCGGTACGGGTCGGCTGGTCGGGCCCCAGGTGGCGACGCCGTCGGCGTCCGAGCGCCAGTACCAGCAGATCGGTGAGCAGTGCCCGCCGGTCGGCGAGCCGGCCTGAGGGGCCTCGGGCCAGCCCTCGGGGTCGTCCTCCCACGCCTCGCGGCGGCCGTAGGGCGTCATGTCGAGCAGGCCTAGGGACCCGTTGACCGGCTCGTTGCCACGGCCGGTCGTGGAATAGGTGAGGAACGCGCGGTCGCCGTCGCGCAGGAAGCAGGTGATATGCCCCATGTCTCCACCGATCGGTGCCTCCACGCCCCGCACCGAGTACCAGGGCTGGGCGTATCCCATGAACTCGACGTACGCGGCCACCTCGTCCCACCGGCCCGTCGTCAGGATGGCGAACGAGACGCCGCGGGCGTTGAGGTAGACGGCGTCCCTCATGTGCCAGGCCGTGGTCGTGCAGCCCTCGCACTGCCCCTGGTGCGGCGCGCCGTCGTACCACATGTGCTTGTAGACCACGAGCTCCTCGCGGCCCTGGAACAGGTGCAGGAACGGGACCGGGCCGTCGGGCCCGACGACCTCGACCGTCCCGTCGAACTCCACCATCGGCAGCCGGCGGCGGGCCGCGGCGATGGCGTCGCCCTCGCGGGTGTGGGCCTTCTCGCGGACCAGGAGCTCGTCGCGGGCGGCCTGCCAGGTGGCCAGGTCGACCACGGGCGGGCGCCCGGGCAGCGCGGCGGGCGGATCGTCCGGCGTGGTCGTCATGCTGTCCTCCTTGGTGTCCTGCGCTGTTGATGAGGATCTCCGAAAACGGCTCTGACCGGAAGTTTGTGAAGAGCGATGTCGCCGTCAATCAATCGGGGCGTTTGACGGCGAACCCAGTCGTTCAGGCTTCCTTGTCAGCGAATCTGTTCGCCTTTCGACCCGATGCTTTTGATCCTGGTCGGAGTTCCGTCCGGGGCGAACGGGTGGTGGAAGGTGAAGGCGTGCGGTGCGGAGCCGTGGTCGTCGAGGTGTTCCAGCCTGGAAACCCCGTCCTGCCAGGTGGGTATCACGCCGTCGGAGACCCACCAGGACACGTAATTCGAGTGTCCTGTCCTCTCGAACCAGTCGTAACGCCTGTTCAGCGCCTCACGGTGCAGGCCGGTGTAGATGGCGTCGAAAGCGGGGTGCAGGTCGGTCCAGAGCGAGAGGGTCGCGTCCAGGGCGGTGGTTTCCACCGTGTGTCCCTTGCCGTACCAGGCCGGTATGGCGAACTCTCCCCATGCACCCCAGTCCAAGTCGAAATGTGTGCCCCGGCCGCCGTCTGCCGCTTCAGCACGAGCGAGATATCCGGGGTGCTGGCTGATCTTCCAGTAGATGGCCTTGCCGCTGTCTTGGAGTTCGCGCGTGAGAGGTGTGGGATCGGTGAGAGGTGACTTCAGGACGCCGAATGTGTACAGAGCAAGATGGGGCATATATCTCTCCCTGGTCGGGGGTGCCTGGTGTGGACCCGGTTCGGTGGCTTACACATGGGGGCGAGGGTTTGTGGGGCGTGACCAACCCCCGTCCCGTCGCGGGTGGCTCAGCCGGAAGGAACTGCTGTGCGACCGTGGGCGATCGCCGAAGACCAGGTGAAGGTAGCTGCCTCTGCGGGCCATGTCGAAGTTGCGTTTTCCCTGTCCAAGTGGCTTCTTGCGAAGGGCAGCCGGCAGTCAGCTCACCAGGGCTCGGTGGGGAGCTTCGTTGACGATGCGGTCGGCTGTCTGCTCGGGCGTGAGGGCCGCGGAGTCGAACCACCAGCCGGAGTCGCCCAGTTCGCTCTTCATTCCGGCTTCCAAGGCTTCGTAGCCGTCGAAGTCGAAGCGTTCCCGTGGATCACGGATGGTGTTGCGGTATCGGCATACCTCGATCCCCGGTGCGAGCACGACGAACATGACCTGCCGAGCCGGGAGGAGGGAGAGGAAGAAGTTGAGCTGATCGCGGTCGGGAATCATCGAATCGATCACGGGCGTGAAGCCGGCTTCGGAAAAGTTGTTCGCCAGCGTGCACAGATTGCGGTTGCGCAACTCCACCTGCCGTGCCGCCTCGTCGGCGGGTTCGCCGAGTGGCGAGACGTAGCCACCGACAATGAGGGTGCTGATGAAAGTAGCCGTCGATCCGAGCAGCGCGTGGCAGACGCTCCGCGATCAGCCTGGTCACCATCGACTTCCCGGCCCCGGGCATACCCGTCACGATCAGGCAGCTCGACTTCTCATCGCTGACCATGGCCCGGCAGCCTGTCAGGGCACGTACCAGTCGGCAACCGCATTTCCAGGTGCCTTCGTCGGCAGCCGGACGGCTTCAGGTGAGGAATCCGCGTGAGCAGGTGTGGAGGTCCCCTGAGCAGCTATTGCCGTGACCGGACAGGTTCACCGAGGTCTCGTGGTCTGCGGGTGCGTGAGTCACCGCTGCTCCCCGGTTTCGGCTGGTCGCAGGGCTGGACGACCTCGTTTGCACGGTCGTAATCAACTTGCTGCCGACCCCGGCGGGCGGGCAAGGTCAGGATCATGGTTGAACTACGCACTTTGGAAGCAGACGACTGGCCCCTTTGGAGGGAGTTGCGACTGGCCGCGCTTGCCGAGGCGCCCTACGCGTTCGGATCGACGCTGGCCCAGTGGCAGGGCTCCGGCGACCGAGAGGAACGCTGGCGTGCCCGTCTGTCGATTCCTGGCGCGCACGACCTCGTCGCGCTCCTCGACGGTCTTCCGGTGGGCATCGCCAGCGGAGTGCCGGGCGAGGGAGCGGAGAACGTGGAGTTGATCTCGATGTGGGTCGACCCCACGGCTCGGGGCAAGGGTGTGGGCGATTATCTGATCCAGGCGGTCGAGCGGTGGGCGGCGGAGCGCGGTGCCACGATGCTGCGGTTGTCCGTCATGCCGGACAACCGCAAGGCGACCGCGCTCTATGAGCGGCACGGTTTCACGGACACCGGTGAGCCCGGCGATCTTCTGCCCGATGGCGTCGGCAGGGAGCGGGTCATGGCGAAGAAGCCGGCCGCTGTCTGATCTCCCGTATCCCGGTCACATGCCCATCGGCGAGGACGGGGGGAGCTGAACGGTCAGCCTTGGTCGCGGGCGAGGCGGTGGCGGCGGCGCCGGGCTTCGCGGTCAGGTGGAACATCGTCGAGGACGGGCACGGGCAGTAGGGCCGTACGGGCGCGGTTCCCCAGTCCCAGGGCTCGTTTCCGCATATCTCCGCCATAGCCTCCCGTGCGGCGGCCGGTGAGCGACGCGGGTCTCGGTATGTGCATGACCAGCGGGCTTACGGCCGGCACTCGCTGCGGCGGTGCCACAGGTCCCAGGCGAAGTGCACAGCGCCGGACGCGGCGAAGAAGACGATCGCGCCCTGCCAGAGGGTCTCGCCGAAGCCGGAGGGGCGGGTGGCAAGGACGGCGGCGACGCCGGTGCCCATGCTGAACCACAGTGGCGGGTAGGAGCGGGCGTCCGTGGCGGGCGGCTTCTGGTCGTCCGGTTCGGGCGGCGGGGGCGGCACGGGGTCGCCCAGTGGGCCTTCCGCAAGGCGGGCGAACACCGCGTCGGGGTCCTGATCCGCCCAGCTGTAGCCGAAGCGCAAGCTCACCTCGTCGAGGGTGCAGACGTCGGCCAGGTCGCCCACCGTCGGCCCGGTGCCGGGCAGCAGGCGGGGACGGGCCCACTGCTGTGCCATGACCGCGAACTGGCCGTAAGGCCGGGCGAAGACGACCCAGGTGGCGTCTGCGGGAACGACGTTCCCCGCGTCGTCGTACCGCGCGATCGAGGGCAGGAAGTGTCTTTGGGCGTCGGCGATGACCTCCGCGAGCGGGGTGTCCGCGGGGACATCCCGGTGCTGCTCGAACCCGTCGGGCGGCTCGTCGCCCGCGTGGACGTCGTCACGGGTGAGCGTGACCCTCACAGGGCCCTGGCCCCGGACGGCGGTTATGTCGGCGGTGTCGCTCATGAACGCCGATCCTATGCGGGACGCGTCTGCGCCTCGTCGGCAGATCGCGGAGGCACGTCGAACAGGAAGAACGTGGTTTCAGCTCTGTTCCCGGCTCGGAAACCGGCGTGAGGGCCGTGGCTGTGACCAGGGAGTTTCCGGGTTCAAGAGCCACTGATTGCCCCTCTGTCAGGTACCTCGGCGATACCACAACACAGTGCACCGGGCCGGGAAGGCCGCCGCGCTCGTGATCGGCGTAGGCGTCGCGAGGCACCCGGACCTCTCCGGGACGCCAGGCCAGTTGCCCGGAGATCTTCGAGACTGCCCGGACTTCGCGGAGACCGGACAGTCGGGGTGAAGCGCAGCGCGACCTTGTTCTTTGTTGCCCGGCGGCGCATACGCCCGTTCTTGTGGGCGGACGAGATTGTCCAGGTTCACATAGACCGGGGCGCCGTTCGGGCGGGTCGCACGGATGCTCTTGGTTGCCTCGTTTGGGTGCTCCTATCAGTGAAAACATGCTTCTGGCATGATTCCCGCCGTGCATGAGGACAAGGAGCATCGCGGGCGGATGCGTTACAGGTTGACGGAGACAGAGCACGGCCACGTCTGGGGCGCGTTCACCGAAGCGGACGGACTGTTCGGGGAGTTCCAGCGCGGGACGTACGAACTGTTCGGCTGGGTTCCGGAAGGGGCCGACGTACGTGGCTGGGCCGGCAGCCGGGTGTGGCTGGTGCCGGAGGACGAGGCTGATCCCTGGCTCCTGGAAGACGCGGAGAGTCTCGGACGGCACTCCGGGGCGGACGGTCTTGTGCTGACCGGTCTGGACGACTACGAAGGTCCACCCGAGGGGCATCGCGGTCTTGTCCGAGTGCACGACGGGCACCGGTGGCTGGGTTCTTGCCGGGAATTCGCCCGTGTCGTGCCGCCCGAGCAGGTCGCGTCGCCGCTCGTCCTGCGCGGACTCGCCCAGAGCGAGGAGCTGCGGCGTGCCCTGACGACCGGGACCCGGCGGGCACTGGACTTGGAGGAGGCAGCCCTGGAGATATGGGACGACCGGGGCGAGCCGCTCACCGACCGGCTGCTGTGGGCCACCGTCCGCGCCTGGTACCCGTCCGCTCTTGGGGCAGATCTGATCGATCTGGAGCTGGACGGCGGGTTCTTCAGACCTGTCCCGGAATCCGCCCGGCCGGTCTGGGAGCGATGGTTCGCCGGGCCGCCGGACACACCCGGTGCCTGGGCCGGCCTCGACACCCGGCAGCGCGGGGCCTGGCTGGACCTCGTCCGGGAACGGGCCTGCCGGCGCGCGCACCAGGGCTGGCCAGCAGAGCACGCATATGAACTCGACGGCCGCCACATCATCGACGTCCCGGGCCTCTATCTGGCGCTCGGTGAGGCGGTGAACGGACCGGGCGGCTACTTCGGCGGGTGCCTGGCAGCCCTTGACGACTGCCTGCGCGGCACCTTCGGCTGCACGGCCCCCGCAACCCTGCTCTGGCGGGACGCCGCGACCGCGCGCGAGCACCTGTCCCGTGCGCTGGCGCCGGACGGCCAGCCCTACGATCTGTTCGCCGAAGTCCTCGACGTCCTGGCTCAGGGCGGCATGCACGTGACCCTCGCGTGATCCGGGTTCCGGGAAGCTCCCGCGGGTGAGAAGCCGGGCCGTTGTCCTGCCCGCCAGAGCACTGAGCCCTGCCAGGTCGACCACTCGATCGCCAAGACCGCCCCGTCACTTGGGAGTCTCCGGACGTTCGGGTCAGGGCCGGAGGCCAGATGGTGCAGCGCGGGTTCGAGAACCCGGTCCGCGCCCGGTGCGCAGGTGTCGCCCTTGCGCCAGGACGCCACCCGCACCGAGCCCCGCACTCCGCCTCCGTCCGCCCGCGCGCCGAATGGAGGCGGATCAACGGATGCCGCAGCCCCGATAGGCCGTCGGCGGTCGGCCGAGGAGTTTCTTGAACGCGGCTGTGTAGGCGGCGGGGTTGTCGTAGCCCAGCATGGCCGCGATACGCGTGACGGGCATGCCCCCGGCGAGGTGCTGCAAGGAGTGCAGGACGCAGGCACGTTGCCGCCACGTCGAAAAGCTCAGGCCGGTGTCGCGCCGGAACAGGCGGGCGAGTGTGCGTTCGCTGACGCTGAGGGCCGTGCACCATCGTGCGGGCGGGTCGTGGATGTCCGGCTTCTGGAGGAATGCCTCGCACAGGCGGCGCAGCCCCGGATCGGACGGCAGTGGCACATCGAGTGGCAGCGGGGTGAGGTTTCCGAGTTCGTGGAGGAGGAGGGCGGCGACCGCGGCGTCGCGGCTGTGCTCGGGGTAGCGCGGTTCCATCTCGACGGCTTCGAGGATCAGCGCCCGGAGCAGGGCCGAGACGTCGACGGCCTGACAGTGCGTGGGAAACCACGGTACTGCGGCGGGTTCGATGTAGAGGCTGCGGGTGCTGACCCCCGTCATCGTGACCTGATGCCTGATCATCGGCGGGATCAGCACCGCACGGGCGGTGGGGATCGTCCAACTGCCGTCCGCCGTCTCGACCTTCATGACGCCGGTGGCCGCGTACAGGACCTGGGCCCGGCGGTGCTCGTGCCAGACGAGCAGGTGGTCCCGGGGGTAGTCGGTGCCGATGGCCAGCACGGCACGATCGAGGTCGTCCACGTCGGCGATCGGGATGTTGCGCATGCCACGAGGTTACGCACGGCCGCGCACGCTGTCTGCTGCGCGTAGGAAGCTGACGATTCATCGATTGCCCGCCAAGTGCCGTGATCTCTAACGTCGGACCAGTGCTGACCTCGATTTCCATCCTCTTGCTGTTCGGCTGCCTGACCGGCATGACGACCGTGCTCTTCGGCTTCGGCGGCGGTTTCGTCACCGTCCCCGTCATCTATGGCGTCCTGACCGCCACGGCACGTCCGGGCGCGGACGCCATGCATGTCGCGGTGGCGACCTCGGCAGCGGTCATGGTCGTGAACGCGGCGGTGGCGACGCTCGTGCAATGGCGGCAGGGCCGGCTGCACCGTGCGTACGTCTGGCCGCTGGCGGCGTTCATCACGGTCGGCGCCGCCGCCGGATCCCTCGCGGCCACCCTGACCGGCGGTACGGCACTGCGCTTGCTGTTCGCCGTCTACCTGCTGGTGACCATCCTCGACGGCGTGGTGCGGAAGGGCTTCCTCTCCGTGGCCCACCAGCCGCGCCCGAAGCCCCTGAGCCGGGGCACCACCACTCTCGGCGGAACGGGCATCGGCCTGGTGGCCGCCGCCCTGGGCGTGGGCGGCAGCGTCATGACCGTTCCACTGCTGCGACGCCGGGGCCTGCCCATGGCCGAGGCGACCGCCACGGCCAACCCCCTCAGCGTCCCCGTCGCCGTGGCCGGAACCCTTGTCTACGCCTGCGCCCCCACCGCTTCCGGCGCGGGGCAGCTCGGCTATGTCGACCTCGCCGCGGGCGCCGCCCTCCTCGCCGGATCGCTGCCCACCATCGCCGTGGCGAGGCGGGTCGTGGGCCGTGTCCCGGACCGTGTCCACTCCACCGCCTACATCGTCCTGCTGATCATCGTCCTGATCGTGATGCTGGCCATCGGTTTGTGACCGGTGATCCCTTGTGGCCGTGGAGTTGTCGTCGAGGAGTCGGCCCTGGTGCTGGTGACCGCCCAGCCGGGCCGACAGAGCCGCCTAGCCCCCCGACTGCATCCCCCGTACCCCCCGCACCCCCTCCACCGTGTCCGCCTCCGACGCCCTCTTGTCCTCGCGGTACCGCACCACCCGGGCGAAGCGCAGCGTCACCCCCTCCGGGTAGCGGGTCGAGCGCTGGACGCCGTCGTACGCGATCTCCACGACCAGCTCCGGCCGCACCCGCACCACGAAGCCGTCGTCGCTGACCGCCAGCTCGCGCAGGCGTGCCGTCTGCCAGGTCAGGAGGGCGTCGGTGAGGCCCTTGAAGGTCTTGCCGAGCATGGCGAACGAGCCGTCCGGCCGCCGGGCGCCCAGGTGGAGGTTGGAGAGCTTGCCGGTGCGGCGGCCGTGGCCCCACTCGGCGGCCAGCACCACCAGGTCGAGGGTGTGGACGGGCTTCACCTTCAGCCAGGAGGCGCCGCGGCGGCCCGCGCTGTACGGGGCGTCGAGCGCCTTGACCACCACGCCCTCGTGGCCGCGCCGCAGGACCGCCTCCGCGAAGTCCCGGGCCGCCGCCCGCGCGCCGTCGTCCGCCGGGTCCGCGACCACCACCCGCCGTACGCGCAAGGGCTCCGGCACCAACCGGGCCAGCTCCGCGTGGCGTTCGGAGACCGGGAGGGCCAGCAGGTCGCGGCCGTCCACGGCCAGCAGGTCGAAGAAGACGGGGGAGAGGGGGACGGTGAGCGCCGCTCCCGCCACGTCCAGCCGGGAGCCGACCCGGCCCGCGATCTCCTGGAAGGGGCGCGGCCGCCCCGTGCCGTCCAGGGCGATCACCTCGCCGTCGAGCACGGCCCGCTCGGCCGGCAGCTCCCGTGCCACCCGGGCCAGCTCCGGCAGCCGCTCGGTGATCTCCTCCAGGGTGCGGGTGAAGATCCGTACGCCGTCGCCGTCCCGGTGGACCTGCACCCGGATGCCGTCGAGCTTCTCCTCCACCGCGCACGATCCGAGCCGGTCGAGAGCTTCGTCGACGTCCTTGGCGGTCCGCGCCAGCATCGGCAGCACCGGGCGTCCCACCTCCAGGCGGAAGTCGGCCAGCGCCTCCGGGCCGCGCGCCAGCAGTTCCCGGGCCACGGCCGCCGGGGAGCCGCCGCCGAGCATCACCGCCCGCCGTACGTCCTCGGGCGGCGCGCCCGCGGCGGCCGCGAGCCCCTCGACGGCGAGCGCGTCCAGCGCGCCCTGCCGCAGTTCGCCGCCGAGCAGCCCGCGCAGGAACCGCTGCTCCTCCGCCGTGGCCGCGCCCATCAGCGCGTCGACGAGCCGCTTCCGCTCGGCCCGCGCGCCCTTGCCCGCCACCGCCGCGAACGCCTCGACCGCCCGGTCCACGTCCCGGACGGTCAAGGAAGGCGCCGCGGCGGGCGGCGGGGCCTCACGCAGCACGCTCCAGCCGATCCCGACCCTGCCCTGCGGCAGCCGCCCCGCCAGATAGGTGATGGCGACCGGCGCCTCGTCGGGCCCAGCGGCCCGGAAGAGACCGGCCAGCAGGCCGGTCTTCTCCGACCGCGAGCTCGTCGCTGCGACGGCTGCGGACACACGGGCGATCTCGGCCAGGAGCATGCCCTCATCGTGCAACGGCGCCGCGCGCCGCGCAGTGCGGGATCACGCCTGGTGCGCGTCCCAGAAGGCGCAGTGGTGCTCGGCGCCCAGATCCACCATCCGAATGCCGTCGGCACCCGGGGCGAGGCTCTGCACCAGCGGCGCGTCGTTCCGGAAGGCCGGCCACCGCGGTGCGCCGGGGAGGTCCGGGCGGGACGTGTGCGCGAAGCGGGTCCAGTAGCCGACCATCCGCTCCGACAGCTCCTGCTGCGCCGCCGTGAAGGCCGGTTCGACCGGGATGTCGAAGAGGTACGGCAGCTCGAAGGCGTGCGCGGCCGCGTACGGGAAGTCCTTCACCTTCGGGAATCCCGGGATCACCGGCGGGTTCGGGTCGCTGAACTCGTAGCCGTAGGTGGCCACGTGCGCGGCCAGCGCCCGGTCGGCCCGCAGGGTCGTGCACGTCCACGCGCGGTCGGTGAGCGCTGCGGACCAGGCGAGCGCGGGCGACGGGTATTTCGTCGCCGGGTAGAGCTCCTCGACGGCCGCCGCCGCGGCGCCGAAGGAACCTTGCAGGCGGGCCCGGTAGACGTTCGCGTCCGGGATGGGGTGGTCGGCCAGCGACAGGGCGACGAAAAGGCGCATCTCGTCGTGGTTCGTGCCCTGGACGACCGGCACCCGGTGGAAACGGCCGCTCTCCAGCGCCCGTTCGGGCCGCTCGGGCAGCAGCGCGTTCCCGTACGAGACGAGCGAGAACTTCTGCGTCAGCTCCGGGGTCACCAGCTTCGCCACCGGCAGCGCGCGCAGGCAGCGCAGCGCCTCGGCCCCCGGCACCAGACAGCCGAGCGAGCGGGCGGCCGCGGTGCCCGCCTCCTGCACCCGGCTCTGCGGCACCCAGGGGCTGTACGCGGCGCTGCCGGGCGCGGTGGCCCCGGCGGGCATCCCGGTCATGCACGAGCCGCTCTGGATCACGGCCTTGTGGAAGAGGCCCGCCGACGTGGGGGAGATCAGGTGGGCGCAGGTGCTGAGCGCGCCCGCCGACTCACCGAAGAGGGTGACGTCGCGCGGGTCGCCGCCGAAGCGGGCCGCGTTGGCCCGCACCCAGCGCAGGGCGGCCTGCTGGTCGGCGAGGCCGTAGTCGGGCGCCCCGCCCAGCGCCGGGTGGCCGAAGAAACCGAACACGCTCAGCCGGTAGTTGACGGTCACCACGACGGCGTCGCCCCGCACCGCGGGACGCTGCGCGGCGTAGTCGCTGCCGCCGCCCGAGGTGAAGCCGCCGCCGTGCACCCAGACCATGACGGGCCGGCCCCGGCCCGCCGCGCGGCCCTTCGGCGCGGTGACGTTCAGATAGAGGCAGTCCTCCGAACCGAGCACCTTGCCGGGCTCGTCCGGCGACATCTGCGCGCAGCGCGAACGGGGCGCGCCCGCGTCCCGCACGCCCTTCCACTTCGCCGCGGCGGCGGGGAGCTGCCAGCGCCGCGCGCCGGTGGGGGGAGCGGCGAAGGGGATGCCGTCGAAGGTGTTGTACGTGCCGTGCGCCATGCCGCGGACCTGGCCGTGGTCGGTGGCGACGACGGGTCTCTCCGGCGCTTTCGCCTCTCCGGGCGCGGTGACGACGAGGGCGGTGAGCAGGGCGAGAAGTACGGTGCCCAGCAGGGTGCTTCGGAGTCGGTGGAAGAGGCGGTGGAAGAGGCGTGGGAAGAGCCGCTGGAAGTGGAGTTCCGGCATTCAGGGTGCCCTTTCACTGGGACCGGGCGCAGGGGGTTGGCCCGGGCGCCCGGAATGTACCCAGAAGGTCCCATGTACACCTGTTCTGCTTGTCCCTCGTCCTGCGGGTGCGGAACGGCCCGCGACTGCCCACTTCTTGAAGCGAGCGGCTTCTTGCAGCGCGCGGGCCGAGCGGCCGCAGGACGGTCCCGGGGCCGGGCTCGTCAGCCGACGAAGTCCTGGGCCCACCAGTAGGTGCCGTTGGCGTCGATGGTCACGCCGACGCCGGTGTACTTGTGCTGGTCGTTCAGGATGTTCCGCTCGTGCAGCGGCTCCTTGATCCAGGCGTCGACCACCGACCGGGCGTCCTTCCAGAAGCCGCGGGCGCCCGCCGCGTTCTCGGCGGCCTCGCTGAACGAGCGGGGGTAGCCGTGCTTGTGGAGCGAGTTCACCACGTCGAGGTAGTGGCCCTGCTGCTGTCTGCGGGCCTGCTCGTCGGCCTCGTCCTGGGCGGCGCGCTCGACGACGGGGTCGTACTCCAGGCGCGCCTTGCCGTGCTGCGCGCGGTAGTCGTTGACGAGGTCGAAGACCTGGCGCTGGAGCGACTTCGGGTCCGGGGTGGGGTTGGGGTTGCCCTGGCCGCCGCCGGAGAACTTCCAGACTTGGGACGCGCTGTAGTTACAGGTGTAGATCTGCACCGGAGTGCTGTCGTTGGTGTTGCCCCCGCGCACGTCCAGGCACTTGTTGGACTGCGGGTTGACCAGGACGTCGCCCTGGTAGCGGACCCACTTCTGGGCGCCGCTGCCGTTGCAGTCCCACAGCTGGACGGGGGTGCCGTCGGCGGTGCCGCTGGAGGCGACGTCCAGGCACTTGCCGAACGCGGTCATCGTGGCGCCGATCTCACCGGGCTGCTCGACGTACATCCACTGCTGGGACTCCGTGCCGTTGCAGCCGTAGAGCTGCACCGGGGTGCCGTTGTCCCGGACGCCGGCGCGGACGTCCAGGCACTTGCCGGCGAGTCCGACGAGCGGGCCCGCCTGCGCGGCGGCCTGTGCCGGCGCGGGCAGGGCGCTGACGCCGAGCGCGGCCAGGGCCAGCGTGCCCCATATGTGTGACTTCTTGAGCGACTTCGTGACCGATGCCTGCATGAGGTCCGTTCCCCTTCCTCGGGTGGCCCCGGGGACGCGGTGCGCCCGGGGTGACTGCTTTGAGGAGGTTAGGAACAGGTGTTCAGTAATTGGTCAACGCCCGATTGACGAGCTGTTGACCCGGTCAGGCTTGATCAGGGCGGAATGTTCCACGGTCTCGCCCCACTTGATGAGCCCGGGTCCGGGGCGGCGCCCCGGCCGGGCGGTGGCCTGTTCCAACGCGGCGGTTCCCACGAAGCGTTGGAGCAGGCCGTCGCAAAAGCGGACGTGCCCACTCCCCGGGAGGGAGTGGGC
>NZ_JBFBBD010000100.1:0-24207 GCF_040689515.1 Streptomyces sp. NPDC051173 | reverse complement strand
CTCCCAGCGGTAGCTGGGGGAGCCCCCGCCGCAGGCGGCAACGGACCCGAGGTTCGGGGTCTGGGGCAGCGCCCCAGTTTCGGGAAGGGGCGGGGTAGGGGAACAAAGCCCGCCGCAGGCGCAACCCCGTGAACACCCCCCTACAGCCACCCGTTCTGCCGCGCAGCGCGAACCGCTTCCATCCGGTTCCGAGTAGCCGTCTTGCCGATCGCCGCCGACAGATAATTCCGCACCGTCGCCGGCGACAGGTGGACCTTCGCCGCGATGTCCGACACCGTCGCCCCGTCCACCGCCGCCGCCAGGACGTCGCGTTCGCGCTGGGTGAGAGGGTTGGGGCCCGCGCTGAGGGCGGCCGCGGCCAGGCCGGGGTCGATGACGCGCTCGCCCGCGAGCACCTTGCGGATCGCGGCGGCGAGGTCCTCCACCGGGCCGTCCTTCACGAGGAAGCCGGACGCCCCGGCCTCCATCGCCCGGCGCAGATAGCCGGGGCGGCCGAACGTCGTGAGTATCAGCACCCGGCACTCCGGCAGCGCCGACCGCAGGTCCGCGGCCGCGTCCAGGCCGCTGCGGCCGGGCAGTTCGATGTCGAGGAGGGCGATGTCGGGTCGGGCCTCGCGAGCCTTCGGCAGGATCTCGTCGCCGTTGCCGACCTGGGCGACGATCTCGATGTCCTCCTCCAGCCCGAGCAGCAGCGCGAGCGCGCCCCGCATCATGCCCTGGTCCTCGGCGAGCAACACCTTGATCATTTCTTGCCGTCCTCCTCGGACTCCGAGTCCACTGGCAGTTCCGCGACGAGCCGGAACCCCCGCCGCCCGTCCGGTCCGCACGTCAGGGAACCACCCGCGACGGCCAGCCGCTCGGCCAGCCCCTTCAGCCCCGTACCGCAGCTCTTCGCGGACGCGTCCGAGCCTACGCCGCGCCCGTTGTCCGTGATCTCCAGGCGCACTTGGTCGGTCTCGCCGCGCACCTCGACCGTGCAGCGCCCGGCGCCGCTGTGCCGTACGACGTTGGTGACGCCCTCGCGCACCACCCAGCCGAGCAGCGCCGCGGACTGCGGTGGCAGCGGGGGGCCGGACTGGCGGATCTCCGCCTCGATGCCGGAGGCTTCGAGGAGGGAGCGGGCGCGGTCGAGTTCGGTGGTGAGGCTGCCCTCGCGATAGCCCGTGACGGCCTCGCGGATCTCGGTGAGCGCCTGCCGCCCGACGGCCTCGATGTCGGCGGCCTGGCCGAGCGCGGCGTCCAGGTCGCGGGGGGCGAGGCGGCGTACGGCCTCCGCCTTGACCACGATCACGGACATGGTGTGGCCGAGCAGGTCGTGCAGGTCGCGCGAGAAGCGCAGCCGTTCCTGCTCGACCGCGCTGCGGGCCAGTTCCTCGCGGGTGGCGCGCAGTTGGGCGACGGTCTCGAAGAGGGTGAGGATCGCGGCCGTGACGAGACCGGAGAGCATGGTGCCGTAGCCGATGATCAGCGACTCGCTGGGGCCGCCGCGGAAGCTGCCGATCAGCCCGGCGGAGCAGGAGAGCGTGAGGACGACGACCCCGAGCCGGCGCCCGTTGCCCTCGCGGTTCCTGAGCACGATTCCGCTGGCCAGCGACAGCAGCGGGAAGCACAGCAGCCAGTCGCCGCCGTAGCCGATGGTCAGCGAATAGGTCACGGCCGCCAGCCCGGCGAGCGCGACGCGCGGCGTCCGGGTGTGCCGGCGCCGCTCGTCGAGGCTGGTGAAGACCGCCACGACGTAGAGCACCGCGAAGGCGAGCACCCCGGCCCCGCCCAGCCAGGGCAGCGCCGCCTGCCCGCGGAACAGCCCCTGGACGTCCCCGGTGAGCATGAAGAGCCACGGTACGAAGGCGAATTTCCCCGGTGGCTTGTGGCGTGCCGTCGACCCGGCGCTGTCGTTCATGCTCCGACCTTAAGGAACACCGTGGTGACCTGGGCAGATGCAAGTGTGGGCGACGACCCGTGACATTTGTCGTAAGGCCCGGCCGTCCTGTGCCTCAAGGCCCGGCCGTCTTGTGCCTCAAATCCCGGCCGTCCTGTGCCTCGAAGCCCGGCCGTCCTGCGGCCCGGCGCCGCCGGAGGCCGGCCCGCCCGTGGCCTTCCCACCCTCACGGCGATCGGCTATACATGGGTCCCACCGGATCGGCTAGAACGCGTTCTACGTCGAGCGTGTCCCGGGCCGACCGGCAGTGACTCCGGCGCGGGCGGCGGTGCGGACGGCCGGGTCGGGGTCTCCACCTCGCCGCGAAGGAGCCCTGCCCCGATGCCGATCGACGCAGCGCAGGCGGTCGCCGCCGAGCCCCTCACCACCCGGCTCTCCTGGGACCACAAGGACATCCAGCTCTACCACCTGGGCATCGGGGCGGGCATCCCGGCGACCGACCCCGCCGAACTCCGCTACACCCTGGAGAGCAGGCTCCACGTCCTCCCCAGCTTCGCGACCGTCGCGGGCGGCGCCATGGCACTGGGCGGCGGCCTCGCCGCGCCCGGCATCGACATCGACCTCGCCGCGGTCCTGCACGGCGGGCAGCACATCACACTCCACCGGCCCATCCCCGTCCACGGCTCCGCCACCCACACCTCGCGCGTCACCGCCGTCCACGACAAGGGCAAGGCCGCCGTCATCGTGCTGCGCTCCGACGCCGCCGACGCCGACGGGCCGTTGTGGACGAGCGAGTGCGAGATCTTCGTGAAGGGCGAAGGCGGCTTCGGCGGTGAGCGCGGCACGACCACCCGGCTCGACGTCCCCACGACCGCACCGTCCGTCACCGTCGAGCGCCGTGTCCGCGAGGACCAGGCACTCCTCTACCGCCTTTCCGGCGACTGGAACCCCCTGCACGCGGACCCCGGGTTCGCCGCGCTCGCGGGCTTCGACCGGCCCGTCCTGCACGGCCTGTGCACCTACGGCATCGCCCTCAAGGCGGTCGTGGACACGCTGCTCGGAGGAGACGTCACCCGCGTCCGCTCCTACGCGACACGCTTCGCGGGCGTCGTCTTCCCGGGCGAGACGCTCCGCGTCCGGGCCTGGAGCGTGTCGCCGGGTCGGATCCAGGTGCTGGTGACGGTGGTGGAGCGGGGAGACGCGACCGTTCTGAAGGACACGGTCGTCGGACACGAATAGCTGATGTGCGTGCGTAGTTCAGCGCGGCGGACCCGCCTACGACGCAACAGCCGTGAAGGGAGCCCCACATGCGCGCAGCCGTACTGCATCGGACCGGGCAGGACAAGCTCGAAGTCCTCGACTCCGTCGAGCCCGTCGGGTTCGGACCGGGCAAGGTGAGGATCCGGATGCGGGCCACCGGGCTCTGCCACTCCGACCTCTCCGCCATGTCCGGCGTCCTGCCGCAGCCCGCCCCCTTCGTCCCCGGCCACGAGGGCGCCGGGGACGTCGTCGAGACCGGCGACGGCGTCACCGGACTCGGGCCCGGCGACCGCGTCCTCGTCTGCTGGCTTCCCCCGTGCGGCAGTTGCCCGGCCTGCCGGCGCGGCCAGTCCCAGCTGTGCCTGGCCGGATTCATGAACTCCGGCACCCCCAACTTCCGCCACGGGGACACCGACGTCTTCGGGTTCGCGGGCACCGGCACGTTCGCCGAGGAGATCGTGGTGGACGCGGGCTGCGCCGTGCCCATCCCCGACGACCTGCCGTACGACATCGCCGCCCTCATCGGCTGCGGCGTCACCACCGGCCTCGGCGCCGCCCTCAACACCGCCGCTGTGGAGGCGGGTTCGTCGGTCGCCGTCATCGGCTGCGGCGGCGTGGGGATCTGCGCCGTGCAGGGCGCGCGCGTCAGCGGGGCGGCCGGGATCGTCGCCGTCGACCCCGTCGCGTCCCGGCGCGAGGCGGCCCTGCGCTTCGGCGCCACCGAGGCGGTCGCGCCCGACGCCCTCGACGACGCCGTCACCCGGCTCACCGGCGGCGAGGGCTTCGACTACGTCTTCGAGGTCGTCGGCAAGTCCGCCACCGCGCGCGCCGCGTACGGCGCGACACGGCGCGGCGGCACGCTCTGCGTCGTCGGGGCGGGCGCGATGGACGACCACTTCCGGATCAACATGTTCGAGCTGTTCTTCGACGAGAAGCGGATCCTGCCGTCCCTGTACGGCGGCGGGGCCATCACGCGCTCGTACGAACGGGCTATCGCCCTGTGGCGGGCCGGGCGGATCGACCTCGCCGGGCTCATCACCCACCGAGTCCCGCTCGCCGGGATCAACGACGCCCTCGACCAGATGCGCACGGGCGAGGCGCTGCGCACCTGCGTCGAGATCTGAAGGGGGCCACCGTGGCGACATCCCTGGCGGGCCGCACCGCGATCGTCACCGGCGCGGGGCGCGGGCTCGGCCGGGCCGAGGCGCTCGAACTGGCCCGGCTCGGCGCGCACGTCATCGTCAACGACCACGGCCGGCCCGGCCGCGACGGCTCCGGCGCCGCCTCCGCCGGGCCCGCGGAGGAGGTCGTCGCCGAGATCAGGGCGGCCGGCGGCCTCGCCACCGCCCACGCCGGTGACGTGGCCGACTTCGCGCAGGCCCGGGAACTGGTCGAACTCGCCGTCCGCAGCGGCGGATCGCTCGACATCCTCGTCAACAACGCGGGCATCCTCCGGGACCGGATGGTCTTCTCGATGACCGAGGACGAGTGGGACTCCGTGATCCATGTGCACCTCAAGGGGCACTTCAACACCACGCGCTTCGCCGCCGCGTACTGGCGGGACCGGTCGAAGGCGACCGGCCGCCCGGTGTACGGACGGATCGTCAACACCTCCTCGGAGGCCTTCCTCGCCGGATCGGCGGGCCAGCCGAACTACGCGGCCGCCAAGGGCGGCATCGTCGGGCTCACCACGTCGACGGCGGAGGCGCTGCGCAAGTACGGGGTGACGGTCAACGCGATCTGCCCCCGGGCGCGGACCCGGATGACGGAGGACGTCTTCGCGGGCATCGGTGTGCCGGAGGGCGTGCCGGACGCGCTCGCCCCCGGCCACGTGTCCCCGCTCGTCGCCTATCTCGCCTCCCCGGCGGCCGCCGGGGTGACCGGGCAGGTCTTTGTAGTGCACGGCGGGATGGTCGCGGTGGTCGAGCGCCCCCGGATCGCGGCGAAGTTCGACGCCGCCGAGGGGATCTTCGGGGTGGAGGAGCTGGAGGGCGCGCTCACGCCGTACTTCGCGACGCGCCCGCTGGGCGAGACGTTCGCGGCGAAGGAGGTCCTGGGCCTGAAGCGGGAGTCGTGAGGGGCCCCGACGCCGGACGGGCCGGAGGCCGCTGAGCTCAGCGGCCTCCGGCCCGTCGGCCTACCGGGTCTGCTACCGGTCGGTTCTGCGGTGCTTGCCGTGCGCGGGAGCGCTGGCGTCTTGCGGTGAGGCCGGGCCACGGTGCCTGCCGGAGCCGGCGGCTGCGGCCTGGGCGGCCTCGAGAGGGCGCGCTTCGGTCGTGTCGGTTCGGGCGTCGGGCATGGGGAAAGTCACTCCGTCGGATGGGGGCTGCGTGCTCTGCGCTCGGGGGCCATGGCAGTGGCGCACGGCGTCGACGGAAGTCAACACGCTTTCCGCGCACGACCGTCCGGTCCACTCCGGTGCCCGTGGTGTCCGTCCGGTACAGCTGCGCAGCCCCCGCCCGATACTAACGGGACCTTGATCGCCTAGCCACCCGGTCCGTCGGCGAGTCGCCCCGCTCAGGGATGGGGATTCCGCCCGAGCGGTGCCTGTTGCAGGGGAACGGGCCGGGACGGGCACTCGTACCCCTGCACGGCCGGGGCGGGCCGGGCCGCCGCCGACCAGGCCTCCGGCATCGCCGCCGCCGGACGTCCGGGATACGTGGACGGCGGCACCGCGGTCCACATCTCGGGCTCCGCCCGCTGCGCCGGCGGCCCGAGCACGGGCCCCTGCACCGGCACGGGCGCCAGGGCCTGCGGGGGTACGGGGATCAGCCCTTGGGCGGCCGTGTCGCAGGCGGCGGCCCGCGCGGGATCCGGCGCGGCGAGCGGCCGCCGCACCGGGGCCGGGTCAGGAGCTGGGGGCAAGGGCTCGGCCAGGTCCCGGAGCACGCTCCGGGCGGTCGGGACGGTGGGCGCCGGCGCCGGTGGTCCGGCCGGGCGCGGGGGCATCGGCCCGGAGGCCGGGATCCGGGGCTGACCGGAGACGTCGGGGCGCGCGCCCCGGGCGGCGGCCGGCGCCTGTCCTGGCGGGCCGGGGGGCGGGGTCCGGAGCGGGTCCGGGAGGAGGTGCCGGGTCGCGGGGTCGCGGGACGGCACCGGGGCTCGGCCGTGGTCCGGGGCGGGGCGCGTGACCGGGTCCGGTTGCCCCGGCGGGGAGGAGAGCGCCGGGCCCGACCGCTCGGGAACCGAGGCCGAGGGGGCCGGGTTCCGGACCGGGTCCGGAGCGAGGGCGCGGGGCGCGGAGTCGGACGGGTCCGCCGGGTGGGCGGCCGGGCCCGGGGTCCGGTCCGGCGCCCCCGGTGGGGTGGAGGCCGCCGGGCCCGCCGGGCCGGGGCGCGCTCCCTGGGCCCCCAGTTGGGAGGACACGAAGGGGCCCGCCGGCTCGGTGTCCGGTACGCGGACCCGGTCGGCGGCCGGGGCGCTGGGAACGGGTTCCCCCAGCGGGCCGGTGGAGGGGGGCAGGTGCCGGGCCGGTGCGGGCGCCGGTTGTCCCGGCGAGGGGCAGGCCGGGGGGCGCGCGACATCCTGAGGAACGGCGACGGACGGCCCGGCCGGCCCGGTGGCCGGGACCCGGGGCTGACCGGAGGCACCGGGTCGTACCGCCTGGACGCCGGCTGCGGGTTGCCCCAACGGGGCGGGTGTTGGGGTGGTCGGACTTCCTGGGGTGGCGGCCGGGGCCTGGTGGGGGGCCGGTTGTCCCAGCAGGCCGGGGGCCGGGTCCCGGGGGAGGAGGCGCTGGGGCGCGGGGGCGGGGGCCGACAGGGTGGCGGGCGCCGGTGTGCCCAGCTGGGTCATCGGGTCCGGGGTGAGGTGCCGGGGTGTGGACGCGGACGGGTTCGCCGGGGCGTTGTCCGGGGTCCGGAGGGGCGCTGGTTGCCCCAATGGGGCGGGTGTGGGGTCCGGGGGGAGGTGCCGGGGCGTGGTCGGGCTTCCCGGGTTGTCGGTCGGGGTCCGGAGGGGGGCCGGTTGGCTCAGCAGGCCGGGGGCCGGGTCCGCGGGGAGGGGGTGGGGCGCGGGGTTCGTCGGCCGGGCCTGGCCGGGGGCCGACGGGGTGGCGGGTGGCGGTGTGCCCAGCTGGGTCATCGGGTCCGGTGAGACCGGTGAGAGGGGCCGGGCCGCGGAGGTGGCCGGGCTTCCCGGGGCCTGGTGGGGTGCCGGTTGCTCCAGTGGGTCGGGGGTCCGGAGCGGTGGTGTGGGGTCCGGCACTCGGGCCCGGTCCGTAGCCGTTGGGATGAGGGGCGTTGGTGCTCCCAGCGGCATCGGGTCGGGAGGGACGTGCCGGGGCGCGGACGCGGACGGGTTTCCCGGGGTGTTGCCCGGCGCCTGGAGGGGCGCCGATTCTCCCGCCGGGGCCGGGGCCGGGGCCGGAGGCCGGATCGCTTCCGGAGGGATCTGCCCGGCGGACGGCCCGGCCGGGTGAGGGCTCCGGTCCGAGGGCGACGGGGCGGTGGGGGCCGGGCCCCCGGGCGGACGGGACATGCGGACCCGGTCCGCGGCCGGCGGGACAGGCGGTGCCGGTTCCCCGGGCGGGGGCGTGGGGTTCGGCATGCGGGTCCGGTCGGCGGCCGAGGGGGCAGGTGGCGCCGGTTCCCCCGGTGAGGGTGCCGGCGCCCTCACCGGGTCGGGGCCCGCCGGGGACGGGTTCGGCACCCGGGGGCGGTCGGCGGCCGGTGGGGGCGCGGGCTCCCCCAGGGGGCCGCGGGCCGTATCCCGGTCCTCGCCGCGCGCCCGGTCGCGGTCCGTGTCCGGGAGGCGCAGGCGGGCCAGGCCGCAGCGCACGTACGGCGTCACGTACGGCAGGCGGAGTTCGCCGCCGGCGGTCCACAGGCCCGTGCCCACCAGCCAGCCCGCCGGGGCCGGGAACTGCTGGAGGCGGCGGGCCGCCGGACGCCACACGCCCACCCAGCTGCCGGTCGGCCCCTCGATGCGGAACGCCACCGCGCACCCCTCGGGCGCCAGCTCCTGGCCGGGCTGCGCGGCGAAGGGGGTCAGCACGGCGTCGGGCAGCCGCAGGCACTCCGGGAAGCGCACCGGCCGCGCGGAGCCCAGCACCCCCCAGCCCAGCCGGTCGTGGCCGGGCGCGTCCGAGCGCACGAGCAGGAGACCGCTGTACGGGTCGGCCAGCAGCAGCCGGTCCTGGCTCTCCTCGGTGATCTGGAGGAGGGGGCTGATCTCGCCACCGCGCCCGAGGTCGACGATCACCGCCTTCGTGCGCCCGTCGAGCTCGCGGTCGAGGGCGAGCAGCCGGCCCGTACGGTCGAGCCACGCGCCGCCCGTGCAGCGGCCCCCCACCTCGGCGATCCGCTCGGGGCCGAACGCGCCGCCGTGCAGCAGCCACAGCGCGGTGGAGCGCTCGTGGTGCACCAGGCCGTACGCCGCGGTGCCGCCGGGCGCCGGGGGCAGCAGCGAAAGGCGCTCGCACTCCACCGCGCCGACCTGCAGCTCTCCGGTGCCGGGGCCGGTGGGGTAGAGCAGCGAGACCGTGTGCCGCTCGGCCACCTTGCGCCGGATCAGGACCCGCCCGTCGGAGAGCGGCAGCACGTCGCTGTCGGGCTCCTCGGGCTGGGTGCCGGGCAGCGGCACGGCGTACGGTTCGGGGCCGTCGAGCGTCCAGCGCTCCGGAAACCAGCCACCCGTCCCGCCGTCGAGTGCCAGCCGGGCGGCGTACGAACCGTCCGCTGTGACCGTGAATGCCGCGCGTCTCATGTCCATCGACGCACTCCGTGGGGTGCTCTGTGGAGTGCTCTGGGGGGCACAGACCGTCATGAGAAACGTCACCTCCGGCACTGAACGTAGTTATCGCACTACCAGCCGAACAATGAGAGCGGGTCCGCTTCACGCGTAAGGGTGGCGGATGTCCGATTCGCCTGAGCGATGGGGGGTGGGTGTGCTTCGTGCGGTGCCGCCCGATTAAGGTAAGGCGTGCCTAAGTGGCTGGACCGGCCTTCTTGACGGCCGCTCGACGGGCATGCCCCGCCCCCTGTTCGTCCACCGTTCGTCCCCCTTACCCCTGGAGCACGTGATGTCACTTCGCCGCCGCGGCACCGCCGCCGTCGCCCTCTCCATCACCGCCGCGCTGTCCCTCGCGGCCTGCGGCTCCTCCGGCGACGGCAAGGACACGGCGGGCAAGGACGGCGGCAACGGCTCCAAGGCCGTGGCCGAGGGCGGCAAGGACTTCGGCAAGGCGGGCGAGCAGACGAAGAAGATGGGCACGGACGCCGCGCCCGGCCGGTTCCCGCGCACGGTCACCCACGCGCTGGGCACCACGGAGATCAAGGAGCGGCCCAAGCGCGTCGTCGTCCTCGACGTCGGCGAGCTCGACAACGTCGTCTCGCTCGGCCTGCAGCCGGTCGGCTGGGCGCCCACCGAGGGCAGCCAGGGCATCCCCGACTACCTCAAGAAGGACGCCGGGGAGCCCAAGAGCGTCGGCACCATCAACAACCTGAACCTGGAGGCCATCAACGACCTCCACCCCGATCTGATCCTCGGCAGCAAGCTGCGCGCGGAGAAGAGCTACAAGAACCTGTCGAAGATCGCGCCGACCGTGTTCTCCGTCCGCCCGGGCTTCACCTGGAAGGAGAACTACCTCCTCAACGCCGCCGCCCTGGACCGGACCGCCGAGGCGAAGAAGAACCTCGACGCCTACGAGGCCAAGGCGAAGAAGCTCGGCGAGGACGTCGGCGCGAAGAAGCCGACGATCACCATGCTGCGCTACATGCCGCAGTTCACCCGCCTCTACGCCGGCCAGTCCTTCATCGGCACCGTCCTCAAGGACGCCGGCCTGCCGCGCCCGGAGAACCAGCAGGGCGACGAGCTCGCCAAGCAGATCAGCCCGGAGAACATCGACCAGGCGGACGCCGACTGGATCTTCACCGGCGTCTACGGCGACCCGGACAAGACCAAGCGCGACAGCGCCCAGGACAACCCGCTGTGGAAGAACCTGAAGGCGGTCCAGGACGGGCACGCCAAGGACGTCAAGGACGAGACCTGGTACCTCGGCCTGGGCGTCACCGCCGCGAACAGCGTGCTGGACGATCTTCGCGGTTTCCTCGTGAAGTAGACCCCGCTCCGCACGATGGCCGCGCGGGCACGGCAGGAAGGTAGCCTTTCTCCCGTGCCCGCACTGTCTGAAGTCATCGCCGCCCTCGACGCCCTGTGGCCCCCGGAGCGGGCCGAGCAGTGGGACGCCGTCGGCACCGTCTGCGGCGACCCCGAGGCCACCGTCGGCCGGGTCCTCTTCGCGGTCGACCCCGTGCAGGAGGTCGTCGACGAGGCCGTGAAGCTCGGCGCCGACCTGCTGGTCACCCACCACCCGCTCTATCTGCGGGGGACGACCACGGTCGCGGCCTCCACCTTCAAGGGCCGGGTCGTGCACACCCTCATCAAGCACGACATCGCCCTGCACGTCGCGCACACCAACGCCGACCGCGCCGACCCCGGTGTCTCCGACGCCCTCGCCGGCGCGCTCGACCTGCGCGTCACCGGTCCGCTGGTGCCCGACCCGACCGACCCCGAGGGCCGCCGCGGCCTCGGCCGGATCTGCGCCGTCGACCCGCCGGTGAAGCTCGCCGAGTTCGCCGAGCGCGCCGCCCGGCGGCTGCCCTCCACCGCGCAGGGCATCCGCGTCGCGGGCGACCCGGACCGCACGATCCGCACGGTCGCGGTCTGCGGCGGCTCCGGCGACTCGCTCTTCGACGAGGTGCGCGCCGCGGGCGTGGACGCCTACGTCACCGCCGACCTGCGCCACCACCCCGCGTCCGAGGCCCAGCAGCACAGCCCGCTCGCCCTGGTCGACGCCGCGCACTGGGCCACCGAATGGCCCTGGATCGAGCAGGCGGCCGCCCAGCTCGACGAGATCTCCGACCGCCACGGGTGGGGCCTGCGCACCCACATCTCCCGTACGGTCACCGACCCCTGGACCGCCCACGCGGCGTCCTCCTTCCCGAACAAGTAACCACAGGAGCCCCCAACTGAACGCCGCGCCCGCCGACCAGATCCGCCTTCTCGACCTCCAGGCCCTGGACACCCGCCTCGGACAGCTCGCGCACAAGCGCAAGAACCTGCCCGAGCACGCCGAGATCGCCTCGCTGGAGGCCGACCTCACCCAGCACCGCGACCTGCTCGTCGCCGCGCAGACCGAGGAGAGCGACACCGCCCGCGAGCAGTCCAAGGCCGAGTCGGACGTCGACCAGGTGCGCCAGCGCGCCGCCCGTGACCAGCAGCGCCTGGACACCGGTGTCGGCATGTCCGCCAAGGACCTGGAGAACCTCCAGCGCGAGATCGCCTCGCTCGCCAAGCGCCAGGGCGACCTGGAGGACGTCGTCCTCGAGGTCATGGAGCGCCGCGAGTCCGCGCAGGAGCGGGCCACCGAGCTCACCGCCCGCGTGGAGTCCGTGCAGGCCAAGGTCAACGACGCCGCCGCGCGCCGCGACGCCGCCTTCGCCGAGATCGACGCCGAGGCCGCCTCGGTCGCCAAGCAGCGCGAGATCGTCGCCGGTTCCGTCCCGGCGGACCTGCTGAAGCTCTACGACAAGCTGCGCGTCAAGGAGGGCGGCGTCGGTGCTGCCCGCCTCTACCAGCGCCGCTGCGAGGGCTGCCGCGTGGAGCTCGACATCACCGCGTTCAACGAGGTCCGGGCCGCGGCCGCGGACGCCGTCGTGCGCTGCGAGAACTGCACCCGCATCCTGGTCCGCACCTCCGAGTCGGGCCTGTAGCACCCATGGCGCATCGCTTCGTCGTCGAGGCCGACGGCGGCTCCCGGGGCAACCCGGGCCCCGCCGGCTACGGCGCGGTCGTCCTGGACCCGGCGACGGGCGAGGCGCTCGCGGAGGCCGCCGAGTACATCGGCACGGCCACCAACAACGTCGCCGAGTACAAGGGCCTCATCGCCGGACTCAAGGCCGCGAAGGCCCTCGACCCGGAAGCGACCGTCCTGGTCCGGATGGACTCCAAGCTCGTCGTGGAGCAGATGTCCGGCCGCTGGAAGATCAAGCACCCGGACATGAAGCCGCTGGCGGCCGAGGCCCGCACGGTCCTCCCGGCCGGGCGCGTCACCTACCAGTGGATCCCGCGCGAGCAGAACAAGCACGCGGACCGGCTCGCCAACGAGGCCATGGACGCCGGGCGGCTCGGCAGGCAGTGGGAGCCCGGCGCGTCCACCGCGGCCGTCCGCGAGCGGCCGGCACCGGCATCCGTCATACCCGCGCTCCCGGCCGAGCCCCCGCTCGCCGAGCCCAAGGCCGCGCCCGTCGGCTGGGCGGCACCGGCCGACCTCGGTACGCCCACCACCTTCGTCCTGCTGCGGCACGGCGAGACGGCCCTGACACCGCAGAAGCGGTTCTCCGGCAGCGGTGGCGCCGACCCCGAACTCTCGCCCGCCGGGCGCCGCCAGGCCGAGGCCACCGCGGCCGCCCTCGCCGCCCGCGGCACCGTGCAGGCCGTCGTCACCTCGCCGCTGCGGCGCTGCCGGGAGACGGCCGCCGCCGTCGCCGCGCGCCTCGGCCTGGAGGCGCGGGTCGAGGAGGGCCTGCGCGAGACGGCCTTCGGCGCCTGGGAGGGCCTGACCTTCGCCGAGGTCAAGGAGCGCCACCCCGACGACCTCGACGCCTGGCTCGCCTCCTCCAAGGCCGCGCCCACCGGCGGCGGCGAGAGCTTCGCCACGGTGGCCCGCCGGGTCGCGGTCACCCGCGACAAGCTCCTCGCGCGGTACGCGGGCCGCACGGTCCTCCTGGTCACGCACGTGACCCCGGTCAAGACCCTCGTCCGCCTCGCGCTGGGCGCCCCGCCGGAGTCGCTGTTCCGGATGGAGCTGTCCGCGGCCTCCCTCTCGGCGGTGGCCTACTACGCGGACGGCAACGCGTCCGTACGGCTGCTGAACGACACGTCGCACCTGCGATAGCGGCACGACGGGCTTACGCCGCCGGCGGAAGCCCGCCCCGCTACTCCGCGACGCGCAGTGCTATCGCCTCGTTCAGGGCCGCGAGCGCGGCCAGGCGCTGCTGCTCACGCTCCTCGATGTCCTGGGGGCTCTCGCCCGTCGCCGCGACGCGCGGGCACGTCGGGCACTGCCAGCGGTCGGGGGCACCCATGGGCGGCGGTGTCATGGCGACAGCGCAGTGGGGGCACTTCACGATCACTCCTTCCACGTGGCCGCACGACGCGCAGACCCACACGGGGCCCTCCGCGTCGTGCTGCCGCCACGCCGTCCTCAGACAGCGCGGGCAGCCGGTGGTGACGATCCCGGCGCGGCTCATGACGGGCGGCTCCGGGGTGGTGTCCGCGTACTCGATGATCCGGGCCCTGATCCGGGCGTCCGTGGTGTTGGCCATCCTGAGCAGGTGTGCGACTCGCGAGCGGGCCTCGTCAACGAAATCGTTCATGGCGAGCAGCAGGCTACGCGGAAGGAGCGCGGGTCAGGCGTCGGAAATCCCGGTGCGGGACGGAGGTTTGCGGGCCGCGGCCGGGCGGCGGTGCAGGTACGGCGGGGCCATGGCGTTCGATGGCGTTCCATGGCGCGTTTCTCGGATTGACCCTTTCGGACGACACCGGATCGGTGGGGTGAGGTGACCGTTGCGTGATCGCGGGGCCCGCGGTGTCGGTTCAGCCGCGCAAGGAGGCGGCGGCGCGGGCGAGTTCGGTCACCCGGGCCCAGTCCCGGTCCGCGAGGGCGTCGGCGGGCAGCATCCACGTACCGCCCACACAGCCGACGTTGGGCAGCGCGAGGTACTCGCGCGCCGCCTCCGGGCCGATGCCGCCCGTCGGGCAGAAGCGGGCCGCGGGCAGCGGTCCGGCGAGGGACCTCAGGAACGCGGGCCCGCCCGCGGCCTCGGCGGGGAAGAACTTCATCTCGCGCACGCCGCGTTCCAGCAGCGTCATGACCTCCGACGCGGTCGACACCCCCGGCAGGAACGGCACCCCGGCCGCCGTCGCCGCCGCCAGCAGCCGCTCCGTCCACCCCGGGCTCACCAGGAACCCGGCCCCGGCCGCCGTCGCCGCCTCCGCCTGGCCGGGCGTCAGCACCGTGCCCGCCCCGACGACCGCCTCCGGCACCTCAGCCGCGACGGCCCGTATCGCCTCCAGCGCCCCGGCCGTACGCAAGGTGATCTCGACCGCCCGCAGCCCGCCCGCGACCAGCGCCCGCGCGAGCGGCACGGCGTCGCCGGCATCGTCGAGCACGACCACCGGCAGCACGGGAGCGAGGCTGAGCACGTCACGGGGTGGCATCACGAACGGCATCCTGCCGTGGGGGAGTGGGGTAAGCAATGGTGGTTGCGGAGGATGCAACGCAAGGCCCGCACCCGGGCCACGGGCCTACGGCGAAGGCCCCCCGCCCTGCCGCTCGGGCAGTTCGGGGGGCCTCGCTCAAGATGACCGACGGACGAGTCGGCCTGTACGCCGGGTTCTGTCTCCCGGTCGCCTCGCGGCGGCCGGGGAGGCGGCCATCCATCTAGGCCTGCCGTTGCCGACAGGCTCGTGCGGTCTACCCGCGGACTCGGGCTGGCAGCCCTCGGTCGTCCGCGCAGGGCCGCCGTGAGGCGGCCCCTCTTGACCTTGCTCCGGGTGGGGTTTACCTAGCCGTCCGAGTCACCTCGGACGCTGGTGGTCTCTTACACCACCGTTTCACCCTTACCGGAAGCCTCGCGGCCTCCGGCGGTCTGTTTTCTGTGGCACTGTCCCGCGGGTCACCCCGGGTGGGCGTTACCCACCACCCTGCCGTGTGGAGCCCGGACGTTCCTCGGGGGATCCGAAGATCCCACGCGGCCGCCCGGCCGGCTCGTCCGCCGTGCCGACCATGCTACCTGCCGTGATGCAGCCCCCTTGACCTTGCGGTGGTGTCACGCCGGAGCGAACCAGACCTTGTCCCGGCCCGGGTCCGCCTCGATGACCCGGACCCGCATCCGGTGCCCCAGCGGCAGGGGCGGGCCGTCCCCGTCGCCCTCGACGTGGCCGACCACGGCGGGCTCGTAGAGGTGCACGGTGCCCGCGGTGGGGCGCTCCTCCTGGACGTCGACGACGTACCCGTCGAAGACCTGGCCGATCCGGTCGCGCAGCAGCGCCGCCTCGACCAGGTCGACGCACTCGCGCTCCACCTGGGCGGCCCGCCGCGCGCCCGTCTCCATCTCGCCGGGCAGGGCGTCGAGCGCGACCCGCACCCACTCCGGCGGGTCCGTCCCGGCGGCCGCGGCCAGGCACAGCTCGCCCGTGTAGCGGTCGACGAGGCGGCGCAGCGGGGCGGTGCAGTGGGCGTACGGCGCGGCGAGCGCGGCGTGGGCGAGGGCGGCCGGGTCGGTGGGCACGGGGTGGGCGGCGGGCCGCTCGCGGTCGAAGACCCGGTACCCGGCGCCGCGCAGCAGGGCGGTGCACTCCTGGAGGAAGGCGGCGTGCTGGGTGTGGGCGGGGTCGAGGGCGCGGACGACCACGGCGTACGGCATGTTCTCCGGCCAGTTGACGCCGAGGGCGCGGGCCACGCGGCGCAGCCGGTCGACGGCGGACTCGGGCGCGGGCGGGAGGGTGCGCAGGATGCCGGTGCCGGCGCGGAGCATCAGCTCGGCGGCGGCCATGCCGGTCATCAGGGATATCTGGGCGTTCCAGCCGTCGGCGGGCAGGGGCGCGCGGTATTCGAGGGCGTAGTGGTTGCCGTGGCGGACGATCTGCTGTTCGGGGACGTCGAGCGAGATGCCGCCGCGGGCGCGCTCCAGCTCCTCACGCCGCAGCCCCACCTCCCGCAGCAGGCACAGCGGTTCCTCGGCGGCGCCGGATTCCACGGCGTGCTGCACGCCCGCGTAGTCGAGCTTGGCCCGGCTGCGGACGAGGGCGCGGCGCACGTCGGCCCGCTCGACCTGGCCGTCCGCGTCGAGGTCGAGCTGCCAGAGCAGGGCGGGCCGGGTGTGGTCCGGCAGCAGGCTGGCGGCGCCCTCGCCGAGGACGTCGGGGTGGAGGGGCACGCGCCGGTCGGGGTAGTAGAGGGTCATGACGCGGCGGTGCGCCTCGGCGTCGAGGGCCTGGCCGGGGCGGACGAAGGCGGTGACGTCGGCGATGGCGTAGTGCACCCGGAAGCCGCCCGCCTTCCGGCGCGCGAGGTACATCGCCTGGTCCAGGTCGAGCGAGTCGGGCGGGTCGATGGTGAAGAGCGGCAGGTCGGTGGCGTCGCGCGCCGGGAGCCGGGGCCGCGTGGCCACCTGCTCGGCCTCCGCCAGGGCCTCGGCCGGGAACTCCACGGGTGTCCCGGACCGCGCGCGCAGCTCGCGCAGGGCGGCCCGCAGGGGCGTGCCGTCCGCGTCGGTCACGTGGATCGGCCGGCGGGGCATGACATCGAGCGTAGGCGGGGCGCGGGCGTGGGGCACGGCGGGGCATGGCGGGACATGGCAGGAGGGGCGCGCGGCGGGGCCGTGCGCGGTGGATCTCGCGAGTGGGCGGCGGACCGTCCGGCCCCAGCGCCCGCGCCGCGGGACAGGGCCGCCTCCCGCCGTCGGCGCGACGGTCCCGCAGCCGGGCGAGGATCCGCCGCGCACGGCGTTAGGCTGCCCCGGGGCCGTACCGGAAGAAGAACCACTGGAGGAGATCGACCGTGCTCGTGCTGTTGCCGCCGTCCGAAGGGAAGGCCACGGCCGTCGACGGCGGTGCCGGGGCCGCGCTCGACCTCGGGGCGCTGTCGCTGCCGGGGCTGTCCGGAGCGCGCGAGGCCGTGCTGACGGAGCTGGTGGAGCTGTGCGCGGCCGACGAGGACAAGGCCGCCGAGGTGCTGGGGCTCTCGCCCGGGCTGCGCGGGGAGATCGCGAAGAACGCGGGCCTGCGCGCGGCGGGCACCCGCCCGGCCGGCGAGGTCTACACCGGCGTGCTCTACGACGCGCTGGGCCTGGCCGGCCTGCCCCCGGCGGCGCGCCGCCGCGCGGAGGCGTCCCTGCTGGTCTTCTCCGGGCTGTGGGGCGCGGTGCGGGTGGGCGACCCGATCCCGTCGTACCGCTGCTCGATGGGCGTACGGCTGCCGGGGCTGGGCGCGCTCGGCGCGTACTGGCGCGGCGCGACGGAGCCCCACCTGACGGAGGCGGCGGCGGACGGGCTGGTGCTCGACCTGAGGTCGGCGGCCTACGCCACGGCGTGGAAGCCCAAGGGCGAGGTCGCGGGCCGCACCGCGACCGTGCGGGTCCTCCAGTCGAAGATCGTGGACGGGGTCGAGAAGCGGTCCGTGGTGAGCCACTTCAACAAGGCGACCAAGGGCCGCCTGGTCCGCGACCTCCTGACGGCGGGCGTCACCCCCTCCGGCGTACCGGACCTGGTGACCGCGCTGCGGGACCTGGAATACACGGTGGAGTCCACGGCCCCGGCCCGCGCGGGGCGGCCGTGGGCGCTGGATGTGGTGGTGACGGAGGTCTAGGGCGGCCGGGAGTTACCGGACCGGAGTGTTGCCGATCATCAGTACCGTCACGGAGACGTTGCCGTCGTCGATGTCGTACAGGGCGCGGTATTTTCCGACGTGCAGTCGGTAGGAGTCCGTTCCGCCCATACGCACGGCGGCCGCGGGGCGGGGGTCGCGGACGAGGCCGTTGATGGCGTCGTGGAACGGCTTGACCGCGTCCCCGTCACGCTGGCGCAGCTCTCGCAGTTTGCGGGCGGTGTTGTTGGCCCAGATCAGCGTGTACCTCACGAAGCCTGCGCCTGATCGAAGACCGCCATGGCCTCTTCGTGGCTCATGGTGGTGCCGTCGCTGTCGGCCTTGGCGAGCTCGATCAGGTGCAGATCCGCGGCGTCCTCCAGCGCGGCGCGCCTGACGGTGTCGTCGCCCGCGGTGTCGATGACGGCCTGTCGCCACCAGTCGTCAATGGTCATGCGGGCGGAGATCCCGTCGTGAATGCACCGCACGTCGTCCCAGAACTTGTGTTGCCAGTGGGCGTCGAGAGCGGCGGCGATCCCGCCGATGGTGCGCGGGATGCCGGGGAGCTCCGGCGTTCGTGGCGTCGACATGGCAGTCAGTATGCCGTCACGCCAGTTCCTGTGCGCGGCTTCTCGCGCATCTCCGGGGCGGGTCCGGCTGCCCGGCGTCGCCGTCGGTCTCATCCTGCTTCCGAATGACGGCGACGGCGAGCACCTCCGCTCTGTCGCGCGGACGCGGTCAGCGCACCGTGACCGTGAACACCGGGGACGTCGCCTGGCCGCCCGTGACGCGGAGGGAGTTCTTGCCCTTGATGCCGAGCTTGACGCGCATCGAGTAGGCCGAGCTCTTGTCGACCGCGACGGTGGCGGGGAGCGAGACCCACTTGGAGCCCTGCTTCTGCTGGAGGGTGACCTTCGTGCCTGCCTTGATGGCGGTCGCCTTGCCGGAGACGTGGAACTCCTGCCAGGCGTTGACGGTGGTCGTGCTCGCCTGCGCGGTCAGCGCGGGCTGCGCGGATATCGCGGCGGCCGGGGAAGCGGCGAAGGCGGCACTGGCGCCGCCGGCGACGAGGGCGGCGCTGAGAGCACCGGTGAGAGCGAGGCGGTATGCGCGGTTCATGGCGTGTTCCTCCCTGTAGACCTGATTCACGGCCTTCACTGAGGAACACGGGGAACCAGGGGGCACTGGTTGCCTGTGGATGCCATGTATTTCAGGGGAGTTGACGTCCGTACGGCCCTTCACACCTCTTCCGGCCACGCGCGCGGCGGCCGGGCCGCCGTCCGCCCGGGCACCGGTACGGGCCGGGGCCGCCGGTGATCATGTCACCATGGTGGACTGAATGGTTGACCCGACAACTACTGTGGAGCGCGACGCATGACGGACCCCGGCCGCGGCACAGCCGCGCCCCAGCGTGCCCCCGAGGGCGGCTCCGGCGAACGCGGCGACCACATAGCCGCGGCCCGGCGTACGGGCCTGCTCGTCACCCTCGTCCTCGGCGGTCTCACCGCCCTGCCGCCGCTGTCCATGGACATGTACCTCCCGGCCCTGCCGGAGGTCACCGACGCCCTGCACCGGCCTGCGGCGACCGTCCAGCTCACGCTCACCGCCTGCCTCCTGGGCATGGCGCTCGGCCAGCTCGTGGTCGGCCCCATGAGCGACAAGTGGGGGCGCAGGCGGCCCCTCCTCGTGGGCATGGTGATCTACGTCCTCGCCACCGCGGTCTGCGCCCTCGCGCCCACCGCGGAACTGCTGATCGGCTTCCGCCTCGTGCAGGGGCTGGCGGGCGCGGCGGGCATCGTCATCGCCCGCGCCGTCGTGCGCGACCTCTACGACGGCGACGCCATGGCCCGCTTCTTCTCCACCCTCATGCTGATCTCCGGGGTCGCCCCCGTCGTCGCCCCCCTCATCGGCGGACAGGTGCTGCGGCTCACCGACTGGCGGGGCGTCTTCGTCGTCCTCACCGTGGTCGGCCTGCTGCTCACCGTCGTCGTCTGGCGCGGCCTGGGCGAGACGCTGCCGCCCGAGCGGCGCCAGGCCGGCGGGCTCCGCGAGACCCTGCGGGCCATGGGCGGGCTCCTCGGCGACCGCGTCTTCACCGGGTACATGCTCTCCGGCGGCTTCGCCTTCGCCGCCCTCTTCGCCTACATCTCCGCGTCGCCGTTCGTGATCCAGGACATCTACGGGGCCTCCCCGCAGACCTTCAGCCTGCTCTTCGGGCTCAACTCCGTCGGCCTCGTCATCGTCGGCCAGATCAACGGCAAGGTGCTCGTCGGGCGCGTCAGCCTCGACAAGGCGCTCGCGGTCGGGCTCGCCGTCGTCACCCTCGCGTCCGTCGCCCTGCTGCTGATGGCCTCGGGCGTCTTCGGCGAGGCGGGGCTGGTGCCGGTCGCGGCCGGGCTGTTCGTGCTGATGTCGGCGATGGGCCTCGCCATGCCGAACACGAACGCCCAGGCGCTGATGCGCTCGCGGGACGCGGCGGGCTCGGCGTCGGCCCTGCTGGGCACGTCGACGTTCGCGCTCGGGGCGGTGGCGTCACCCCTGGTGGGCATCGCGGGGGAGGGCACGGCCGTGCCGATGGCGGTGGTGCAGGTCGCTTGCGCGGTGGCGGCGCTGGTGAGTTTCCTGGCTCTGTGCCGGCCTTGGCGGAGGCAGGCCGTCAGGTGAGGGCGTCCCCCCCCCAGACCGTAGAATTCTGCGAATGCACGCCCCCCACCCCCTTCCCGTCGCCGGCAATCTGCGGTCCGCGCTCGCCGCGGTGCTCGACGGGCTGCCGCCGCGCGTCGCCGCGCAGGCCGTCGAGCGGCTGATCGCCAACTACCGGGGGCGCACCCCGACGCACACCCCCGTGCTGCGGGACCGCTCCGACGTCGTCGCGTACGCCGCCTACCGCATGCCCGCGACCTTCGAGGCCGTGCGGTCGGCGCTGGAGGCGTTCCGGGACCGGCTCCCGGAGTGGGTGCCCGCCTCGCATGTCGACGTCGGCGGCGGTACGGGCGCCGCGAGCTGGGCCGTGGCCGCCGCGTGGGAGGGGCACGAGCGCCGCACGACCGTCCTCGACTGGGCCGAGCCCGCCCTCGCGCTCGGCGCCGAACTGGCCCGCGCCGCGCACGACGAGGGGCTGCGCACCGCCGAGTGGCGGCGGCAGACCATCGGCGGTGCCCTCGCGATCCCCGACGGCACGGACCTCGTCACCGTCTCGTACGTCCTGGGCGAGCTCACCGAGGCGGACCGCCGCGCGGTGACCGACGAGGCGGCCCGCGCCGCCCGCGCCGTCGTCCTGATCGAACCGGGCACGCCCGACGGCTACCTCCGCGTCATCGAGGCCCGCGACCGCCTTGTCGCGGCCGGGTTCCGGGTCGTCGCCCCCTGCCCGCACAGCGCCGCCTGCCCGATAGAGCCGGGCACCGACTGGTGCCACTTCTCCGCCCGGGTGAGCCGCTCCTCCCTCCACCGGCAGGTGAAGGGAGGTTCGCTGCCGTACGAGGACGAGAAGTTCTCGTACGTGGCCGCGGTGCGCGACCTCGACGTGCCGGCCGCGCCCGCCCGCGTCGTACGCAAGCCGCAGATCCGCAAGGGCCAGGTGCTGCTCGACCTGTGCACCCCCGAGGACGGCCTCACGAGGGAGACGGTGACCAAGCGGCACGGCGGGCTCTACAAGGCCGCGCGCGACGTGAGTTGGGGCGACGAGTGGGGCGACGACGGCAGCGACGACGGGGCGCCGACCCGGGACTGACCTGCCGGACGTCACGTCCGGACCGGCGGGAGGCTGATCGCCGCGGGCTCAGTGGACCCGCGGTCGGCAAGCCACCTGACTCACCGTCACCGAAGCTCCAGCGTGCAGCACTTCACGCTTCCGCCGCCCTTCAGGAGCTCGCCCAGGTCGAGGCCGACCGGTTCGTAGCCGCGGGCCCGCAAGGGGGCGAAGAGGCCCACCGCGGCCTGGGGGAGGAGCACGTGGCGGCCGTCGCACACCGCGTTCAGGCCGAGGGCCGAGGCGTCCTCCTCGGTGGCGATCAGGGCGTCGGGGAAGAGGCGTTCCAGCACGGCCCGGCTGCCCGGTGAGAAGGCTCCGGGGTAGTACATGACCTCGTCGCCGTCGAGCACGCACAGCGCCGTGTCCAGGTGGTAGTAGCGCGGGTCGACCAGGTCGAGCCCGATCACCGGGCGGCCGAAGAACTCCTGCGCCTCGGGGTGGGACAGCGGGCTGCTGCGGAAGCCGCGCCCGGCGAGCAGCCAGGAGGCGGTGACGGCGAAGTCGCCCTCGCCCTCGTTGATGTGCTCCGGTTCGAGGACGTCGCGATAGCCGTGCGAGCGGAACCACTCCGCGTGCGCGGCCGCCTCGGCGGTCCGTTCGGGATGGGCGAAGCGGGCGCCCAGCACCCGTCCGTCGACGACGGTGGCGCCGTTGGCGGCGTAGACCATGTCGGGCAGGCCGGGGAGCGGTTCGAGCTCCTCCACGGTGTGCCCGAGGGCGAGGTAGCGGTCGCGCAGGTCCTCCCACTGCGCGAGCGCGAGGCGCAGGTCGACCGGCTTGGCCGGGTCCATCCAGGGGTTGATGGAGTAGGTGACCCTGAAATGGGTCGGGGGGCACATCAGATAGCGCCGCGGGCCGGTGTTCCGCCGTGGGGCGGCAGGGGCAGGTGGAGCGATACGCAAGGAGAGCTCCTCACGGTGGTGTGGGGCACGTGCGGGGTGGCACGTGCCCCAAATCGTCCTCGCTCCAAGGGCTTTGGCACATGAACCGTACGGGTGGTTTACCGGTGACCCGCTCACGCTCCGGTGGTTTCGCCCCTTCCCTCGCGCAACTTCCGCAGCAGTTCCCGCTTCTGGGCGTTCGCGTCCGCACCGCCCCCGGCGCGGCCGCCGCGGCCGCCGCCGCGGAGCGCGCCGCGGGAGAGGTTGCTGCGGGTGCCGCCGACTCCGGGCATGTTGCCCGCGCTGCCCCGGCTCATGGGATCTCCTCCCGATCAGGCGAGACGCTCCGTCTCGCTTCACCCGTAAGGCTGAACGAGACGCACCGTCTTGTCAAGACGATACGTTTCGGTTCGTATGGTGCGGGTGCTCGCTAGGATGCGGCCATGTCCCAGAAGACGCCCGCTCCCAAGAGCCCCGACGTCAGCCGCCGCAGCGAGCGCTCCCGCCGCGCGATCCTCGATGCCGCCCTCGAACTGGTCGCGGAGGTGGGGTTCACCAAGCTCACCATCGAGGCCATCGCCGCCCGCGCGGGCGTCGGCAAGCAGACGATCTACCGCTGGTGGCCCTCCAAGGCCGCGGTCCTCTTCGAGGCGGTCGTGCCCGAGGGCATCGACGACCCGGCCGCCGTCGAGCTGCCCGACACCGGCGACCTCGAGGCCGACCTCAAGCAGGTCCTGCGGGCGACCGTGGACGAACTCACCGGTGAGCGCCTCGAAGCCGCGACGCGCGCGCTCTCCGCCGAGACGCAGAACGACGCCGAGCTCGGCCGCGCCCTCACCGAACGGGTCCTCGAACCCCAGCTCCAGTCGTACGTCCGCCGCCTGCGCTCGGCGCAGCGGGCCGGACAGGTGGCCGAGGACGTCGACCTCCGGGTCGCCCTCGAACTTCTGGTCGGGCCGGTCTTCCACCGCTGGCACAACCGGACCCTGCCGCTCACCCACGACTACACCGACACCGTGGTCGACCTGGCACTCCGCGGTCTCGCACCGCGCTGAGACCCGCGCCCGCCGCCCGCGCACGGCCGCGCGAGCGGCCGGTCTCACACCACCTGGATAGGTCCGACGGTCACACCAGGAGCAGGATGGTGGCAGCATTGACCGGAGACCGCGGTCGAAGTGAGGGGATAGATGGAACGCAAGAGCAGGTTCTCCCAGTGGCTGCGCCGCCCCAGGAGCGGAGCGGGCGGCGATACGGGTACCGGAGCGGCCTCGGAAGCCGCCCGCGAAGAACTGCTCCTGGCCGCGGCAGCCGCGGGCTTCCCACTGGCCCCCGCCGCGCACCCGTCGGGCTACGGCTGTTCCTGTGAGCGCATCGGCTGTCCGACGCCCGGCCGCCACCCCGTCTCCTTCGCCTGGCAGACCCTCGCCACCACCGACCCCGAGCAGGTCACCAAGTGGCTGCGGGCCCAGCCGGAGGCCAATTTCATCACCGCCACCGGCATCGCCCACGACGTCCTCGACGTTCCCGCCGAGGCCGGCCGTACGGCCCTGGACCGGCTGGCGGCGGCCGGCGTCGAGGTGGGTCCGGTCGCCACCGTCACCCCCGACCGCATGCTCTTCTTCACCGCCACCCGCGGCACGCCCGACGACGAGGACGAGTGGTGGCCCTGCGAGCTGGACTGCCACCCGGAGACGCTGGACGAGCATCCCGGGCTGCGGTGGCACTGCCGCGGCAGCTACGTTCTTCTGCCACCCTCGCTTCTGCCGTCCGATGGGCAGGTGGCCTGGTTGCACGGGCCGGAGCGGGCTCTTCCTGACCCGTTGTCGTTGCTCGAAGCCCTTACGGATGCGTGTGCGCGGGTCGAACACCACGAGTCCGAGGCGTGGCCGATCGGGCGCTAGTCCTGGCGGACGGCTTTTCGTCTGCGGGTGCGGGTTGCTTGCGCCTGCGGCGGGCTTTTTCCCCAGCCCCGATCCTGCGCCCCGGCCGCCTCGATGTGAAGATCAAGATCGAGCGTCCGGACGCGGAGGCGGCCAAGGACATCTTCTCGAAGTACCTGACC